>JBOFUS010000357.1:0-6638 GCA_051652685.1 Beijerinckiaceae bacterium | reverse complement strand
GGCGAAGATCAATCGCTGCTCTTGCCACCAGCCGGAATCGCGGCATACTCCGCGCGAATTGACCGGCAAGGGGCGAGCGTATGGGCGGACTTTATCCAACATTCGTGGGGTTGCCGAACTTCTTCCTCTACGCGGCCATTGCCGGCGCACTTACCTTCATTTTCGGCGTCATCTACGTGCGCGTCACCGGGCACGAGGAAATCGCGCTCATCCGTGAGGGCAATGCGTCTGCGGCGCTGGCCTTTGGCGGCGCACTCGTCGGTTTCTCGCTGCCGATGGCCAAGGCGGTGTCGCAGGCATCCAGCATTCCCGATTGCATCGTCTGGGGCGCGGCGGGGCTTGTGGTCCAGATTGGTGCCTACTTCGCCACCCGGCTGCTGATCCCGGACCTGTCGAAGAAGATCGAGCAGAACATGCTGTCCACCGCCATCATTCTTGCCAGCGTCGCCATTGCGGCCGGCATGCTGAATGCCGCGGCGATGACCTACATCCCCACGACCGGAGGGCTCGGTGAAGCGCTCTGAATACATCGCGATTGGCGCGGTCGGCCTTCTGGCCGTCGCTACCTTCTGGCCGCGCGGCGGTCCGGAAGCCGTCGCGCAGGCGGAAGCCGCTGACCTTGCCCGCGCCACGGGAGACGGCTTCAAGACCTTCGCATTCGGCAGTCTCGACGAGTGCAAGCAGGCGGATGGTTTCTCCGCCAGCGTCTGCGAGGCAGAATTCGCCAATGTCCGGCGCAGCGACGAACTCGACCAGGCCCCGAAGTTCGACAAGCTGGAGGAGTGCGAGGGGGCCTTTGGCACCAGCGCCTGCCGTCCGGCCCAGTTCAACGGCGCCTCCGTTTTCGTGCCGGCACTCGCCGGCGTGCTCATCGCACGCTCGCTGATGCAGCCCGGCCAGTTTTCGAGCCAGCCGCTTTACCCCGCACAGACGGGACCAAAGGTGTGCCCTCCCGGAACCGACCCCGCCGCGCGGCCGGAATGCGCGCAGCAGCGCAGCAGTTCCTCGTCAGGTTCCGGGGGCGGTGGTGGCGGCTCCTCGTCCGGCCGGCGCTATTATTCGACGGGTGCCGGCAATCTCATTGGCCGCGTCGCTGTCGGGGCCGCCGTGGACGCGGTTTTCCCGAGCCGCAGCTACCAGGTCGCTCCGACAGCCCGAACGGCAAGCGTCGCACGCGTTTCCAACATTTCATCAATGGTACGCTCCGCACCGACAACCGCGAGCTCGCGAAGCATGTCCTCGACGTCGAGCTCCACGGTCTCGCGCAGCGGCTTCGGCTCGACAAGCCGCAGCTTCTCTTCGGGAAGCTGACGGGTGGAGCGCTTTCAGATCGCCGAGCGCCCCGACTGGCGCGCCAAGGCCGAGCGTTATGGCTTCGGCTTCCACACGGCCAATGGCGAGCGTTACTGGGACGAGAGCGTCGCCTGGCGCTTCACGCTGGACGAAATCGAGCGCGATCTGGAAGGGCCGACGGCGGAGCTTGAGCAGATGTGCCTCGCCTTTGTCGGCCGCGCAGTCGAGAACGAGGATGTGCTGACGCAACTCGGCATCCCGGCCGCCTTCCACGGCTATGTGCGCGACAGCTGGCGGCGCGGCGACCGGAACCTCTACGGCCGCTTCGATCTGGCCTATGATGGATCCGGCCCGGCGAAGTTGCTGGAATACAATGCCGACACGCCGACATCGCTCTTCGAGGCGGCGGTCTTCCAGTGGACCTGGCTGGAGGACCAGATGGCGGCGGGGCGGCTGCCGGAGGGTTCCGACCAGTTCAACTCGCTGCACGAGCGGCTGGTCGAAGCGCTCAGGGGCCTTCGACACGGCGAGCGCTACCGGCTGCATCTGGCCCATGCGGACAGCGAGGAGGACGCCGCAACCGTGGCTTACCTCGCCGATTGCGCCGGGCAGGCGGGTGTCGAGCCGGTGTTGCTCTCCATCGCCGACATCGGCGTGACGGCGGAAGGTCGGTTTACCGACCTCGCCGACCGGCCCATCGAGACTCTGTTCAAGCTGTATCCGTGGGAATGGCTGTTCCGCGAGGATTTTGCGCGTCATCTCGCAGGTGCCCGCGCACTGTTCATCGAGCCTGCCTGGAAGGCCGCGCTCTCGACCAAGGCCATACTGCCCTTCCTGTGGGAGATGGCCCCCAACCATCCGAACCTGCTTCCGGCATATTTTTCGCAGGATCCGCGCGCCAGACAGCTTGCGGATGCGATCGAAAAGCCCATCCATTCCCGTGAGGGTGCGAACCTCCGCATACTGAAGGCCGGTGATGTGGTGAGCGAAACGGACGGTCCTTACGGCGGTGGCCTCTGCGTCACACAGGCGCTTGCGCCGCTGGCGCGTTTCGATGGCGGATATGCCGTGATCGGCTCATGGGTGGTCGCCAGCCAGCCAGCAGGCATCGGAATACGCGAAGACACGGGTGCAATCACGCGCGACACTGCCCGTTTCGTGCCCCATTGCATCGCGCCATGACGCGTTGCTGCGAGATTTCCTCCAGCTTGAAGTCGCTTCGATCGACCTGAAACTGCAACGTCTGGTCGCACTTCCGGCCAGCCGGAAACTGTGTTTAGCTGTCCGCATGTCGCGCAATGCCGACCCACCCGTCATCCGGCTTTCGGAGTACCAGCCGCCGGCGTTTTTCGTCGAGGATGTGGACATTGTCATCGCGCTGCACGAATCGCGCACCACCGTCGACGTTTCCAGCCGAATGCGCCGCAACGCCGGTGCAGGATCCGGCACTGCTGCGCTCGTTCTCGACGGCGATGATCTCCGCCTGATCTCGGCCGAAATTGATGGCATGCTGCTGACTGGTGCGGATTTCGTCGCAACGCCCGAAGGGCTGACAATTCATTCTCCACCGGACAGCGACTTCATTCTGCGGATCCAGACGGAAGTGAACCCATCGGCCAACAGCAAGCTGATGGGCCTCTATCGCTCCAACGGCGTCTATTGCACGCAATGCGAAGCGGACGGTTTCCGGCGCATCACCTATTTCCTTGATCGCCCCGACGTCATGGCGCGCTATCGCGTCCGGATTGAGGCTGACAGGGACGAGGCACCCGTCCTGCTTGCCAATGGCAACCTTGTCGAGAGTGGCGAACTGGCAGATGGCCGGCACTTCGCCGTCTGGTACGATCCGCATCCCAAACCCTGCTACCTCTTCGCCGTCGTCGGTGGAAATCTGGGTGTCATACACGACCGTTTCGTCACCATGGAGGGACGGGAGGTCGCGCTCGGCATCTATGTGGAACGCGGCAAGGAGGCTCTCGCCGGCTACGCGATGGGCGCACTCAAGCGGTCGATGACATGGGATGAAGAGGCCTATGGCCGTGCCTATGATCTGGACGTCTTTAACATCGTTGCCGTATCTGATTTCAATATGGGGGCCATGGAGAACAAGGGTCTCAATATCTTCAACGACAAATATGTCCTTGCATCTCCTGAAACGGCAACGGACACGGACTATGCCCAGATTGAGGCCGTCATTGCGCACGAGTACTTCCATAACTGGACGGGAAACCGCATTACCTGCCGCGACTGGTTCCAGCTTTGCCTCAAGGAAGGCCTGACCGTTTTTCGTGATCAGGAATTCTCGGCCGACATGCGATCGCGCGCCGTCAAGCGTATCGCCGATGTGCGCGAGCTGCGCGCCCGGCAGTTCGTCGAGGACAGCGGCCCCCTCGCGCATGCTGTGCGGCCGAATACATACTGCGAGATCAACAACTTCTACACAGCGACCGTCTACGAGAAGGGTGCCGAGGTTATCCGCATGCTGCGCCTGATCATCGGCGCGGAAGCGTTCCGCTCGGGAATGGATCTCTATTTCAACCGCCATGATGGTCATGCGGCGACGGTCGAGGAGTTCATCGCCTGCTTCGCCGAGGCAAGTGGCCGCGATCTGTCGCAGTTCTTTCTCTGGTATGAGCAGGCCGGCACGCCCAGACTTACGATCACCCGCGTCTATGATGCCGCGGATCGCCGGCTGACGCTGCACCTGAAGCAGGAAACGCCCCCGACACCGGGGCAAGTCCGCAAGCTGCCACAGGCGATACCGCTGTCACTCGGCTTCATCGACCCTGCCGGCAAGGCAGTGATGAGTGGTGACGCCGTTGTCGATCAGGACCTCATCCTGCTGACAACCGCCAGTACGCGCGTGACCATTGACGACATCGCCCCCGATGCCGTCCCTTCGCTCCTTCGGGGATTTTCATCCCCGGTCAACCTTGATATCGACCTGACCGACCGGGAGCTCTGCACGCTTGCGGAAAAGGACTCCGATCCCTTCAACCGCTGGCAGTGCCTCGAGGCGCTGGCCATGCGCCTTCTCAAGCGCGCAGTGTTGCTGGAACAACCAAATATTGTGAGACAGGGTGGGGCGCAGCAGGAAAGCGATCTGCTTCTTCTGATTTCCGGCGCTTTCGGCAAACTTCTGGCATCCGGCGCAGCCGACCCAGCTTTTGCGGCCCTTGCGCTTGGCCTGCCGTCCGAGATGGATGTCGCCCGCGAAATCGGCACGGATGTCGATCCTGATGCAATTTACAAGGCGCGCCGACGACTAAAGCGTGCTGTGGCGCAAGACGTCTTTAAGGCGGCGCTCACCTGCTACCAGATCATGGCTCCGGCCGATGCCTCCTATGCGCCGGATGCAGCGTCAGCTGGTCGGCGTGCGTTGCGCAACGTCGCACTCGACCTCATGGTGGCCGGAGACAGCGAAAGCGCCAACCCTCTGGCGATGTCCCAGGCCGGGATGGCGACCAACATGACGGACCGTTTCGCTGCGCTGACATCGCTTGTCCTGCAGGGTGCGCCGGCCCGCGAGGCGGCGCTCGATGCCTTTGAGGCACGCCACTCCACGTCGTCCCTCGTGATGGACAAGTGGTTTGGACTTCAGGCATCGATCCCTGAAACCGGGACCCTTGAGCGGGTCCGGCGATTGATGCGCCATCCCGTTTTCAGTCTGACCAATCCCAACCGGGCGCTGGCACTGATCGGCGGGTTCGCGATGCGCAATCCGACCCAGTTCAACCGTCTCGACGGGGCGGGATATGCTTTCGTCGCCGAAACCGCGCTGGAACTGGACCGACGGAACCCTCAGGTCGCAGCGCGTTTGATGACAGCCTTCCGCACGTGGCGCAATCTGGAGCCGCAGCGACAGTCACGGGCGCGGGCCACGCTGGAAAGCATCGCGAGCGAACGCCGGCTGTCGCGTGATCTCAGCGACATCATTGAACGCACATTGGGCTGATCCCCGAAACCGGAATCGGACTGGAAGGTCCGGGGAATAATTTCCGTTCGAACCCGTTAATGACCGTTAAGAACTGCTGGACAGGTAGGCGCGGCAGGCGGATCATCATAGTGATTCGGCATGCGCGGCTCCGGAATTCCAGACAGACAAGGCAACATGACGAGGCTGGAAATGACGCAACTACCTGCGTCGGGGGAACCCCTTCCGAAAGGGCCGCTCGGCGGACTCGCACGCGCTCTTGCGACGCCTGTCTACCTCAAGCAGCTTGCGGCGGAGCCATGGGTCAAGAAGCTTGTCCCTTTCCTCGTCGTCGTTTTTCTCGGCGCGATCTGGGCAGGTGCTCTCGTACAGATGCAGAAGGACCGGCGCGATGCGCTGGTCGCCGCCAAGATTGACCTCGACCATGTGGCAGCGCTGGCCGCCATGGACATGAAAATCGCGCAGGCCACCCTGCCGCCGGCACGCCGCTCCCATGCCGATCTTCTCGCCATGGCGCTCCCCGACTATGTGCTGGATCGAGGCCGTGTTTCCTATGCGCTGGACAGCAAGGGCATGATCGTCGCCAGCCGTCCGGAGAATCTCCGTCGCGCCCATGTCGACGAGCTTTTCGGCAAGGGTCAGCCTGTCACCATCCTTGCGGACCGCGCCGGTGTCCAGGAAATCGAACTGCCCAATGGCGAAGCAGCGCTTGCCACCGTGCGCACGCTGGGGCGCGATATCGGTAGTCTCGCCATCGTCCAGCCCGTTCAGGCAGCCCTTGCCCCGTGGCGCACGCGCGCCATCTCCGTAGGACTTCTGGCAGCGGCATCGACACTTGTTATCGCGACCCTCGCGCTGGCTTTCCACCAGCAAACCTGGCGCGCGACAGAGGCTGACTCGATTACGGCGGGGATGGGGCTTCGCATCGACGCCGTGCTGAACAGCGGCCGCGCCGGTTTGTGGGACTGGAATCTTGATCGTGGCCGGGTGTTCTGGTCGGACAGCCTCCACGCGCTTCTCGGCCGGGAACGGGAGAGCGAGTTCCTGTCGATCTCTGATATTGAACGGCTGGTTCATCCGGGCGACCAGAGCCTGTTCACTGCGGCAAGGGAGCTGGACAAGCTCCAGGGCGGGGCGATTGGATCGGAATTTCGTCTGCGCCACGCGCGTGGGCACTGGGTCTGGATTCGCGCCCAGGGAGAGGTGATCCAAAGCGGCGCAGCCAAGCATTTCGTAGGGATCGCAATCGATATCACCGAACAGAAAGAGCTCGCGGCAGCCAGGAGCGCGGCGGACAGGCGACTTCGCGATGCGATCGAGGGCATTTCGGAAGGCTTTGCGCTCTATGAGCCGAACGGTGCGCCGGTCCTCGCCAACAGCAAGTTTCGCGAAATCGAACGCCACTCACCGC
>JBOFUS010000356.1:0-3165 GCA_051652685.1 Beijerinckiaceae bacterium | reverse complement strand
CTCGGCACACTTCTGGGACATAACGTCCATCAACGCGCTTGATCGCGTGGTGCTGAAGTTCCGCCACCATAATATTCCGGTGGAAATTATCGGCATGAACGAGGCGACGGCCACGATGGTCGAGAGGTTGGCAACACATGACAAGAATGGCGCGGTTCATTCTGTTGCCCAGCATTAGGGTGCTGCCGGCCTCCCGCTGCTCAAGCTCTTCCCGGCAGAGGTCGTGGGCGGGCGCGGCATGCTGCGCGCGGTGGGCCAGGCGATGCCGGACTTCAGGTTTGTGCCGACCGGCGGCGTGACGCTGGCGACCATGGGTTAGTATCTCGCGCTGGCGAATTTCGTGGCGGTGGGCGGATCGTGGATCGCGCCCAATGCGGATATTGCGGCGGGGGATTGGCCGGCGATTGCGGGGCGGGCGAGGGCTGCGGGGGAGAGGGTGGGCAAGCGGGGGTGAGGACCCAGTTTTTGATTTATGAACAAGCCGCTATGCTTGCGGTTTCATGGAAGCGGTATAGCCTGAGGCTATCCTCCGACAATCGCTGTGCGCCTTTGTCGGGTTGCGATGCGGCGGCTGGCGACTTGGGACTCCTGCTAATTCCTCACCCCGGTGCCTTATGCTGCCGTCGCTCAGCGCTGAGCTTTTGCTCGCCTTCTTTATGTTCCTTGGGGCCGCGCTTTACACCTCGGTCGGGCACGCGGGAGCATCGGCCTACATCGCTCTCATGGCGCTGTTCAGCATCCCCGCTCTGGTCATGCGCCCCACGGCGCTCGTGCTCAACATCCTCGTGGCGAGCTTCACCTCGGCTCGCTACATGCACGCCGGCTTGTTCCGCTGGCGCACGCTGTGGCCGTTTCTGGTCGGCGCGCTGCCCATGGCGTTCCTCGGGGGCTATGTCCAACTCCCTGGGCATATCTATCGGCCCCTCGTTGGCGTCGTGCTGCTGGTCGCGGCCATCCGCTTGCTCTGGCCGAAGGAAATGCGCAGCAACCGTGAATGGGCCGACCCGCCTATCTGGCTCGCGGTCATCGCGGGGGCGGGCGTCGGCCTGCTATCAGGCCTGACGGGCACCGGCGGTGGTATCTTCCTTTCGCCCATCATCCTATTTCTGGCGTGGTCTGAAACCCGCACGGCCTCGGGCGTGGCGGCCGTCTTCATCCTCTTCAACTCGATTGCGGGATTGCTCGGGAACATCGCTTCGGTGCGCGCGCTGCCGCCCGACCTGCCGTTCTATGCCGTCGCTGTATTGCTGGGGGCGGTTATCGGAACGGCGTTTGGCATCGGAAGGCTCCCCCAGCAGGGCGTGCTGAAAGCTCTGGGCGCGGTGCTGGTGGTGGCCGGGTTGAAGCTCGTCGGTGTCTACTGAGGCTGGTGCAAAAATCCTCAATTGTGACAGCCTGCCGACAATCGGTACATGTCTGGCTGTCACATATCACGAGGGTAGCCACCTACATGCTCTTCTGGAGTCCGATGACTGGGCCCCAGTGCATTCGATTCGGCGACCACAGGCATGTCGACTTTGTGCTAAGATGCCAGCCTGAAGGCTTCTGGCTGGCCAGACCGAGTAGCTCGCCCGCTCGGCATCTTTCGGGCACGCCGTCTGAGACGGTTGGGCATTGGCGTCAGGAAGACCCATGACGAGTGCGGCAACGGCAAAAAAAGAATGCGCACCAGCGACTCCCAGTCCAACCCACCAGATTTTCATAACGGTAATTAGCATGGACGCCGGAGCGGTCAAACCGCACGAATGGGTACCAGAACACCGTGTTGCTAACTACGAACATGACAATCCTCAGGGCACAATTTTTGAGATGCGCAACGATCCCCTAGAGGACGACGACCCCGGTGTGCTTCGCCTTGTTCTCTGGCTCGACATGGATTGTCACGATCGCATCCTGCACCTTGGTCTTGAGAGCATGTTCGATGCGATCACAGATCTCGTGAGCCTCGTGCACGGTCGTCTGGCCCGGCACGACAAGGTGGAAGTCGATGAAAGTCACTTTT
The DNA here is from genome assembly GCA_051652685.1 of Beijerinckiaceae bacterium. GTDB lineage: Bacteria > Pseudomonadota > Alphaproteobacteria > Rhizobiales > Beijerinckiaceae > JADCCX01. The sequence goes on along the minus strand of JBOFUS010000356.1, from coordinate 1,163 downwards.
CCGGCGTGGCGTGTCTGCAAGTCGTGCGCCTCAAGAGCGCCAACCGCCTCCGAGGCGATGACCTCGCGGATTTTCTTGAGGTCCTCGGCCGGGACAGATTCGTCCATCAGCCCGCGGAGAGAGGTTTTCATCAGTTTCCAGCCCGACCACAGGATGTTAAGCGCCACAAGGCCCGCAAGGGCGGGGTCAAGAATGGCCCAGCCAGTCTCAATGGCCAGCAGCACGCCGAGTGTCACCCCGATGGAAGAAATCACATCGGACAGCAGATGGTGGCCGTCCGCAACAAGGGCTGGTGAACGATGACGTCGGCCCTGGGTGATGAGTATCCAGCACCAGACCCCGTTGATGACACTGGCAGCGCCATTGACCAACAGGCCCTGCAAGGGTGCATCGAGTACACGCGGGGCCATGATGCCCCTATATGCCTCGTTCATGATGAGGAGTGCAGCCACGATAATCATCACGCCTTCGAAGACGGCACTTACGAACTCGGCCTTATGGTATCCATAGGGGTGGTTGTCGTCGGCAGGGCGCGTCGCGATCTTGATGGCAATCAGGGCCGTTATCGCCGTCGCCACATTCACAATGCTTTCGAGTGCATCGGAGAGGAGGGCGATTGAACCCGTCATCCAGTAGGCAACGCCTTTAAGGCCCAACACCACAACGCCCACAATCACGCTGCCGATCGCGAGTTTTATGGTCTTGGTCATTCAGGTCGTCTCTTTGGTATTTGCCAGCCGTCTGGAGTCATCCGCGGGCAATCCTTACCAGTTTCGTCGGCCAGAAGTCCGTCACCAATTTTGCTATTGCATGGTTTGGCTTCACGGGGAGAAGGTGCCGGATTTCATCATGGATGACGTGCTTGCACGGGTGCAGCCGCTATTTGAGTGAGTGGCTCGGGATACGGTGCAATAGCAAGAGCCGATACTGTTTGACGAGGAAGGCCCGAATGCTCAGACCCCGGCTCGATATCCTCCCCGCCCCCCAGCAACGGCTCTGGGCGGAGCTCGATACAACGCCGGAACCTTTCGCGCTCTATGGCGGCACGGCGCTGGCACTGCGTCTCGGCCACCGGTTTTCGGTTGATTTCGATTTCTTCGCACCCAATCGCTTCAAGCCAGCAGAACTACGCTCACGTGTGCCATTTCTGGCGGGCGGACAAA
>JBOFUS010000355.1:0-1221 GCA_051652685.1 Beijerinckiaceae bacterium | reverse complement strand
CAGGTCGCCATCGATCCCACAAGCTGCCGCATGCGGCTCGGCCTGCATACGGGCCGCGTCGTCGCTGGCGATCTCGGCTTCGCCGGACGCATCGACTATACGGTTGTTGGCCGCACGGTGAACATTGCACAACGTTGCCAGGCGGCGATCAAGGGACATTGCGACGGCGCGCCCGTGGGGCTCGGCATTACCGAGGCGCTGCGCGTCGCGCTCAAATTGCCGCTTGCCAGCCTTGAACCCGTGGCGGAGCTCAGGGGCGGAGAGCAGGCCTATCGCGTCGTTTCGATTGAGGGCGCACAGACAAGCGTCATTCCCTCGCGCGCCATCAGCGCTGAAGGCCAGACGGCCTGAAGCCGGGCTTCCCGCGCCGCCATGATCATGTCGTCATGCTCCGGCGAATGGTGGAACCCTACCAACCGCCTTGCGCCGGCCGTTTCTGCCAATGCCACGCCAGCTTCCAGTGTGGAGTGGCCCCAACCCTTGCAGCGGGTATAATCCGGTGCGGCAAGCATCGAGTCATACACCAGCGTGTCAACGCCCTTGCAAAGCGTGACCACATTTGCGTCGGGTGGGCCGTCGCAATGCTCGATGTCGGTGATGATGGCGAGCGAGCCGCCGACCGCGTCAAAGCGGTAGCCCGTCGAGCCGGACGGATGGCGCAGCAATGCGGTGCGCACCTTGTTACCACCGATGTCGATGGTCTCGCCGGCTTTGAACCCGTGATGGATCTGCCGTGCCGGCAGGTCTGCCATGGTCAAGGGAAACAACGGCGGCGAGAACATCCGGTCAAGCGCCCGCTCGGCCGTCTCTCCGCCAAGGTTGCCGCACCAGATGTGGAGGTCGACATCCTGCCGGTAGAGCATCTTGCAGAAGGGCAGACCCAGCACATGATCGTGGTGCAGATGGCTGAGCAGCAGATCGATGCGGGTCACCGCGCTCCAGTCACGGCTGCGCGCAAGAGCGGCCATGCCACTGCCCGCGTCGAGGATCAGTGCCGAGGTTGCATCGCGATCCGGCAGGGCAATTTCAAGGCAGCAGGTGTTGCCGCCGAAGACGACCGTCCCCGGACCCGGCGTCGGCATTGAGCCGCGCACACCCCAGAAGGTGACGGCCGGCGCGACGGTCCTGCTATCCGCGCCGGGGAGTTCTCCGGAAGCGGCGATGGCTGGCTTCATTGCGATACCCATGACTTCACAGGTGGCGATTGCGCCGCCCCTTTCT
>JBOFUS010000354.1:0-12184 GCA_051652685.1 Beijerinckiaceae bacterium | reverse complement strand
TCAGCCCGCCGACGATGGCACCCGGTACCGAGGTGAAGCCGCCAAGGATAAGCACCGGCAGCGCCTTCAGCGCGATGGTCTGAAGGCCGAACGACACATCCGAGCGCGCGCCCCACATGATGCCGGTGACGAGCGCCACGACGCCCGCCGCGAACCAGACGATCATCCAGATCTGGTTGAGCGAGATACCGACCGAGAGAGCGGCCTTGTGGCTGTCCGCCACGGCGCGCAGCGCACGGCCGATGCGCGTTTTCTGGAAGAAGACGGCGAGCGCGATGATCATGATCGTGGCGATGACGGCGGCTGCGATGTCGATCTTCTGCAACGTCACGCGGCCGCCGAGGATTGCAAGGTCAATGGCCCCGCGCGGCAGGCCAAGCTGGTCGGTGATCATGATCTTCGGGCTGCCGCCGAAGATCGATTCACCGATGCCGATCAGCAGATAGGTCAGGCCAAAGGTTGCCATGAACAGGATGATGTCCGGCTGGTTCACGAGCGGGCGGAGCACGAACCGTTCGACGCTCCACGCCAGCGCCAGCATCACGGCGAGCGCAAAGAGCAGCGCCAGATACGCGGCAGGCGTGCCGGTGATGCCAACGCGGCCGAGCAACTCGTAGGTGCCGACCAGCGTCAGGCCAGCAAACACCACCATGATGCCCTGCGCGAAGTTGAACACCCCCGACGCCTTGAAGATCAGCACGAAACCGAGCGCGATCAGCGCGTAGAGAATGCCGGCGACGGTACCCTCCCACAGTGTCTGGACCAGCAGATCGGGCAGTTCCCACATCTCGACAAAAGGTGCAGCGAGGATCTTGTGGGCGATGGAGCCGGACGGGAGGATGCCGGCGGCGACAAGGGCCGCGATGGCGAGGCCAGCGGCGATCATCGTGCCGAGCGTTTTCGCGGTCGGCATCACCCAGAATGGCAGGGCGGGGGATGGGGTGGCTGCTTCAGCGGTGGACATGGGAACATCCCTCCAAACCGGAAACCTCGCGCTGCCCCTCACCTGACCTCTCCCCGCAAGGACGGGAAGAGGAACGGGCTTGCTCTGTTCGCGCCGAGCGTGGTGCGCGTTCTTCTCCCCGCCTGCGGGGAGAAGACAGATGAGGGGCAAGGGCAGCATTGATTGTCCTTCGAGGCTCGCCTGCGGCTCGCACCTCAGGATGAGGAAAGTTGGTGCATTGCATCTCCATCCCCCTCAATGCGCCACGCCGAGATAAGCGTCGATGACCTTCTGGTCGGCTTTGACCACGTCAGGCACGCCATCGGCGATCTTGCGGCCGTATTCGAGCACCACCACGCGGTCGGACAGGTCCATCACCACGCCCATGTCATGCTCGATTAGGGCGATTGTTGTGCCGAAGGTGCGGTTCACGTCGAGAATGAAGCGGCACATGTCCTCTTTTTCCTCAAGGTTCATGCCGGCCATGGGCTCGTCGAGCAGCAAGAGGTCGGGCTCCATGGCAAGCGCCCGGCCAAGCTCAACGCGCTTCTGAAGGCCATAGGGAAGCTTGCCGACCGGCAGCTTGCGGATCGCCTCGATCTCCAGGAAGTCGATGATCTCCTCGACCTTGCGGCGGTGCGCGATTTCCTCGTTCTGTGCCGGCCCCTGGCGGAACAGGTGCCAGAAGAAGCTGGTGTTCATCTTCAGCGTGCGGCCGACCATGATGTTGTCGATGGTGCTCATGCCCTTGAACAGCGCCACGTTCTGGAAGGTGCGGGCAATGCCGCCGGACGCCGCCTCATAGGGCTTCACCCGAGGACGCTTGACGCCCTTGAAGGTGATCGAGCCTTCCTGCGGATGGTAGAAGCCGTTGATGCAGTTGAGCATCGATGTCTTGCCCGCGCCGTTCGGCCCGATGATCGCGCGGATTTCACCTTTGCGGACGTCGAAGGAGACATCGGTGATGGCGCGCACGCCGCCAAAGCGGAGCGAAACATTGTCGACGGAGAGAAGCACCTCGCTCATGCGGCCTTGTCCATGGCGGATGCTGTGGTGGCAAACGACTCGACGTCCATGATCTTCACCGTCGCGGATATCTCGCCCTTGCGGCCGTCCTCGAAGGTCACCTCCGTCGAGATGAATTGCTCGCTCTTGCCCGCATTGAGCGCCTCGATCAGCGGTGCATAGCGCTCTGCGATGAAGCTGCGACGCACCTTCTGGGTGCGTGTCAGCTCGCCGTCGTCGGCGTCCAGCTCCTTGTGGAGGATCAGAAAGCGTTTGATCTGACCGCCGGCCATCATGGGCTCGGCCGCCAGCAGCCGGTTGGTTTCCGCCACATGGCCCGCGATGATGTCATAGACCTGCGGCAGGCCGGCGAGTTCCAGGTAGCCGCCGTAGGAGACGTTGTGGCGCTCGGCCCAGTTGCCCACCGCCGTCATGTCGATGTTGATGAATGCGGTGACGAATTCCTCGTCCTGGCCGAAGGCGACCGCCTCCTTGATGTTGGCGAAGAACTTCAGCTTGTTCTCGATGTATTTCGGCGCGTAAAGCCGGCCGTCCTTCAGCTTGCCGACATCCTTGGCGCGGTCGATGATCCTCAGGTGTCCGGCCGTGTCGAAGAAGCCGGCGTCGCCGGTCTTGACGAAACCGTCTTCGGTCATGGTCTCGGCCGTCTTCTCGGGGTCCTTAAAATAGCCGATGAACTGGCCCGGCGACCTGTAGATCACCTCGCCGTTCTCGGCGATCCTGATCTCCACGTTGGGTGTCGCCGGTCCCACGGTGTCGGCGCGGATCTGCCCATCGGGCTGCGCGGTGACGTAGAGAAAGGCTTCCGTCTGGCCGTAGAGCTGCTTCAGGTTCATGCCAAGCGAGCGATAGAAGCTGAAGAGCTCCGGCCCGATGGCCTCGCCCGCCGTGTAGGCGGTGCGCACGTTGGAGAAGCCCAGCGCATTCTTCAGCGGGCCATAGACCAGCAGATTGCCGAGCCCGTAGGAGAGTTTGGCCCCCAGCGGCACGCTTTCGCCGTTCAGGATCTTCTCGCCCCATTGCTTCGCTACACCGATGAAATGGTTGAACATCTTCCGCTTGAGCGCGCTCGCATCCTCCATGCGGATGGTGACGCGGGTGAGCAGGTTCTCGAACACGCGTGGCGGCGCGAAATAGAAGCTTGGCCCGATCTCCTTCAGGTCCGCCTGCGCCGTTTCCTGGCTTTCCGGACAGCAGATGCAGAAGCCGGCGACGATGGCCTGTGCGTAGTTAAGGTAGTGATCGCCGACCCAGGCCAACGGCAGATAGGCCAGCACGGAATCGTCGTCATTCAGATGGTCGAAGGTGCAGGTATCCCGCGCGGCGTTGATGCAGCCTTCCGCCGACAGCATCACGCCCTTGGAGCGGCCCGTTGTGCCAGACGTGTAGAGGATAATGGAAAGGTCCGAGCCCTTGCCCGCTGCGATCTCGCGGTCAAGCTTCGCCGCCATGTCGCTGGACTCCAGCTCCGCCTTGCCGGATGCGATAACGGCCTCGATCGGGTGCAGGCGGGAATGGTCGTAGTCCCTCAGGCCGCGCTCCTCGTCGTAGAGCATGTGCTTCAGCCGCGGCAGCTTGTCTGAAACGGACAGGATCTTGTCGACCTGCTCCTGGTCCTGGACGGCGGCAAACACAACCTCGGCATTGTCGAGCACGAAGGCGAGCTCGTCGGCAATCGCATCCGAATAGACCGGCACAGGAACCGCACCCAGCATCTGTGCCGCCATGATCGACCAGTAGAGCGCCGGGCGGTTGGTGCCGACGATGGCGATCTTGTCGCCGCGCGAAAGGCCCAGCCTGCTGAGGCCAGCGGCCAGAGCACGGGCTTCCGTGTTCACCTCGGCCCAGGTCCAGCTTTCCCAGATGCCCATTGACTTGAAGCGCATGGCGGGCTTTTGCCCCCGCACGCGGGCGTTTTCGGCCAGCAGCTTGCCAAATGTGTCGAGCGATGACGCATGTTCATTCGCCAATGGCGTTTCCTGGGGCGTCTGACGACACCCCCTCCCTTTTTTCTTAACGCCCCGCCTTCGTCCGTGCAGGTGCGCCTCCGCATAGTTGCTTACGCAACGAATGCACACGAGATCAAGTGCCTCTTTCGTCGTGCAGACCGCGGCACACGCGGGTTGCGGCGGCGATTAAGGTTAACTGGGGGTAAACGGTGCGAAGGGGGAAACCTCTGTTAAATTCCCGCACAAGGTTGTGTTAAGCACGTTTAACGGAGAAGGCGTATGCAAGGGCATCACATCGACGCAGCGGCTGAGAAGCCCTTCGCGATCTCGTTCGCGGAGCGGATGGTTGCGTCCGATGGCTTCAAGGCACTCTTCCACGAGGGCATGGCGCTGGTCGAGGCGACTGCAAGCTATCTCGACTCCGAGGGCAGGGATGAATCCCGCTTGCTCCCGCGCATGGGCGCGCTCGCCTACGCCAGTGAGAGCATGCGCCTCACCACCCGCTTGATGCAGATGACCTCGTGGCTGCTCCTTCAGCGCGCTGTGAACGAAGGCGAGTTGACCCGTGGCGAGGCGGAGGATGAGCATCGCAAGGTGAAGCTGTCGCCTTCAGAAACCATCAGTGCGCCCGAGATGCTGGCCATTCTCCCCCCGCGCCTCGTGGAGCTTGTCGCGATTTCGATGCGCCTTCAGGCGAGGATCGTGAAACTCGATCAGTTGCTGCGTGCGGAGGACGAGCCGACCATCGTCGAACCGGAAAATCCGGTCAGCCTCCAGATCAACATGCTGCAGGCGGCACTCGCGCGCGGGATGCGCTGACGTTTTCCCGTACTGCACAACGAAAAAACCCCGGATCAGCGATCCGGGGTTTTTTCGTTGTCGCGTACCGCAGCTTACGAGGCGCTGTCCTGCTTCTTGCCGAAGCTGAGACCCGCAAAGCGGTTGTTGAACTTCGACAGGCGGCCGCCGCGGTCCATCAACTGCTGGGTGCCGCCGGTCCAGGCCGGATGCGTGTTCGGATCGATGTCGAGGTTCATCTTGTCGCCTTCCTTGCCCCAGGTCGAACGGGTGATGAACTCGTCGCCGTTGGTCATGACGACCTTGATGAAATGGTAGTTCGGGTGAATATCGGGCTTCATGGCGCGTGCTCCTGCGCCAGGCGGCGCTTGTCTTCGAAAAACCGGTGTTTCAAGAGGATGGGGGCCGTTACAGCAAAACCGTCACCGAGACAAGACGCGAGCGGCGGGAGAGGCGCGAAAATGCGCAGGGCCCTCTCTGCGACAACACCGTATAAATCCAAAAAATCCATATGTTTCAATCCTTTTGATACGTGTTCGTACCAAGGCATCCCGGAAAGCGCGTGTGAGGTATTCATGATCGACGCTTTTCCTGCTGCGAATCCGACATGATGCGCGGTCCACGGCGAGCGGGGAACCGGCACGCCATGTCATTGAACGAACCTACCAATGAACGCTCCCTCCGGGGACGCGTGACTCTTCAGGTCATTGCTGATCGGCTGGAAGTCTCCACAGCAACCGTCTCGCTCGCCCTGCGCGACAGTACCGTCGTCGCCGAGGCGACGAAATCGAAGGTTCAGCGCGTCGCCCGCGAGATGGGCTATATCTACAACCGATCCGCCGCGAGCCTGCGCACCTCGCGCACCAACATTCTCGCCGTCGCCTTCCACGATGTGTCGAACCCCTATTTCGCCGAGATGCTGACCGCGATTGACGAAACCGTACGCTCCTCCGGCCGCACCATACTGCTCGGCACCTGCAACGAGAGCATTCCCCGCCAGGAGAACGTGCTGGCCTCGCTCCGGGAGTATCGCCCGGATGGCATCATTGTCTGCCCTGTCGGCGGCTCAACGGAGCACAGCCTTCGCAACATCGCGGAAAGCGGCATGCCGGTCGTGCAGGTCGCCCGCGAGGTTGAAGGTATCAATGCGGATTTCGTTGGCGCGGATGATCGCCATGCGGTCGAGCTGGCCGTCGATCATCTCGTTCGCCTCGGGCATCGCCGCATCGCTTATGTTGGCGGCAACGATGCCACTTCGGGCGGCAGGCTGAAGCACCAGAGCTTCAAGGATTCACTCGAAGCACGCGGCGTGTTCTTTGATGCAAATCTGGTCATCCAGGGCAATGCAACGCGTTCTGTCGGTCTCGACAGTGTGCCGCAGCTGATGGCGGCTGCGGTGACGCCGACGGCCATCGTGTGCTTCAACGACGCCATCGCCTTCGGTGTGATGCACGGCCTCCAGCGGGCCGGCCTGACTCCGGGCATCGATGTCTCGGTGGTTGGCTGCGACGATGTCGGCGACGCGGCGCTCTGGGTGCCACCGCTCACCACGATTCACAACCAGCACATCGAAATGGGGCGTCTGGCAGCGGAATTGATGATGCGGCGGATCAGCGATCCGGGCCATCCGCCGCGCCGCATCATGCTTGAGCCTCGCCTTGTGGTACGGGAGTCGACAGCGCCACCACGCTCCTGAAGCGTCAGCGCCTCGCGGTCGCGCCGGTCGTCAGCTTCCGTTCGGCGTTCTGAAGCTGCTTCCAGCTGTTGTTCTGTGCGGTCATGGAGCGCACATAGGCGATGTTTGCCGCTGCATCCTGCGGCGACATGTCCTGGGAAGCGGCCCGCTCGGATTCCTGAAATTTGCCCTGGAGAGCCAGAACGAGCGCGAGATTGCCGCGCACGCGCGGGTTCGCGCCTGGCAGCGAAACAGCGCGGCTCAACGTCTGTTCTGCCTCTGAAAGCCGGTTGCCAAGCGCGTAGGAGAGACCGAGGTTCGAGAGCACGCTCGGCTCATTCGGCGCAATCTGGAGTGCGGCCTGATAGTATTGCTGCGCGGTCGCATGTTGGCCCAACTGGTCAGCCACTGCCCCTTGCGTGGAAAGAACGCGCCAGTTCGGCCGCTCCGGCGTATGCGCCCGCGTCAGCACTTCCTGCGCTTCCTGGAAACGGCCGCCGTCAGCGAGCGCCTGCCCCAGCGCCGCCGCAACTTCCCTGTCCGTCGTGAAGCGCACAGCAGTCGCCTGGAGCACGGCGATCGCCTGATTGTGCTGTCCGACCTCGCGGAGCAGGCGCCCGTAGGTCAAAGCCGTGGCCTTGTCACCGGGCTTGCGGTCGAACTGCCGGCCGACCTGATCGACGGCGACCCGCTTTTCGGCTTCCGTCATCTGCTGGACGTTGCGGTTGATGGAGCCGGTGACATCCGAGCCCCCGCCGCCACGCATGGAACAAGCCCCGAGGCTTGCGGCCAGCAGCGCCACCGCCACAACAGCGTGCGGGCGGATTTGCCGGGCGGACGGTACAAAAAGCGACATGGCCGGTTTCCAGAAGGCGGGAGGATATGCTTTCCAGAACCTAAAGAAACAGGCCTAATGATCCGTTAACCTGCGAAATGAGGCCAGGTTCAACCAACGCGGTCTTGCAACTGTCACGCAGTTTGACCACATTCGGCGCGGAATTGACGGCTGGTGACAGTTCGCGTCGCCCAGGGGAGAAAAGACATGTCGAGCACGGCCACCGCGACACCTGTGATCATCAAGACGCCCATGCAGTATCTGGACAAGGCTGTCGGCGCGCTGCGCGATCTTGGCCTCCAGCCAAGCAAGACAGAAGATGCTCCGATCAATGCGCTGCTGGAGAAGATCACCGATCTCGACAAGGACAAGATCGCCGTGATCGCGCGCACGCTCGGCCAGACCTCGGTCTTCAACGAGGTGGTCCGTGAGCAAACTTCGGCCATGGACATTGGCACGCGTTACCAGGACATCGCCGAAAGCTTCAACTCGATCCGCGACGATTCCAAGAAGATGGTCGACCAGATCGCTGACGGAAAGCTCGATGTCTTCGAGCGGATTACGAATTCCTGGATGAAACTGACGCGCGGCGACATTGCCGACCGTTTCGATACGATCAAGGGCAAGTATCTTGAAGTCACTGCCTCCACCGCCGACCAGATCAAGCGCGAGGGGATCATCCTCGACGCCTACCGGGATTTCCGTGGTGCACTGAAGCAGTCCGAGGTGCTGGCGCTCGAGGTTCTGAAAACTGCTGAAGGCAAGCTCGACAACGAGAAGAAGCAGTTGGGCGAAGCGTCCACCGCCGTCAGCGGCTTTGCCGGCACAGAGCCCGCAGACCGCGCCCGCCTTGAAATGATCCGCGACGAGCACCTGCGCCGCACGCAGGACGAGGAGAAGCGCTACCAGATCGCCAAGGATCTCTCCGACAACCTGACCATTTCCTACAATACATCCGAAGTGGTGATGGCGCGGCTGATGCAGACAACCAATGCCAAGGAGCGCGTCTACGCCCAGTCGGTGTCGTTCTTCTCGACCAACGACAGCGTTCTCACGGCGCTCAAGGCATCCTTCACCGGCATGTTTGGCCTGCATGAATCCACGCAGACGCTGGAAGTCATGAAGGAAGGCATGTCCAAGAGCCTCGAGACCCTGGCCGAAATCGGCGACAAGGTGCAGGAAGCCGCTGTCAAGGCCGGCTACGGCCCGACCATCCGCGCCGATGCGGTCAAGAAGCTGGTCGACAGCGTCGTCGGCTTCCAGGAGCGCTCGCTGACCATTGTCGACGAAATGCGCAAGCTCTCGACCCAGAACGCCAACGAAATCCGCGACGCGGTGGAAGACGGCAAGAAGCGCATCGCCAAGCTGGTGGCGGAAGGAAACGCGCTGGGGGTATAATAACCCGTCCTTCTCCCTCGGGAGAAGGTGGCAGGCGCAGCCTGACGGATGAGGGTTAGTTCTTCAACCGTCCGGGCAAACCCTCATCCGCCCGCCATCCGCAATTCTGGATCAAGGGCTGCACCTTCTCCCGGGGGAGAAGGAAGGGATCCAATCATGTCCACCGCTGTCACCACCGCAGAAGCCAAACCGCAGACCCTTGATGAGGTGATGCTGGCGATGGATGTGGTCGATACGCTGCGCCATCAGGACCGTCTCGTCACGCGCGAGCTGGACGAGACGCGCCGCGAGGCAGAGCTGATCGAGCGGCTGCGCGCGATCTACCATGGTCAGGGCATTGAGGTGCCCGACGAGGTGATCCGCCAGGGCGTTTCGGCCATCAAGGAGAACCGCTTCGTCTACAAGCCACCGGCTCCCGGACTTGGTGTCACGCTGGCGAAACTGTGGATCGCGCGCGACAGGTTCGGCAAGGCGGCGGGCGCTGCTCTGCTGGCGCTGGGACTCGGCACCGGCGGCTGGTGGTTCGGCATCGAGCAGCCAAAGCGCGCCGAGGCCGCCCGCATCGAGCGCGAGATCACCGACATCATTCCGAAAAGCCTGACGCAGGCGCATCAGGAGGCCGTGGGCGAAGCGCGTGTCGAGCCAGCCCGTGCCCGTGCCGCCGCGCTGCTGGCCGACGGTCAGGCGGCACTGCGCCGTCGCGATGCGGAAGCCGGCCGCAAGGCGATCACCGATCTGGAGGCCCTCAGGGTGCAGCTCTCGCGGGAGTATGCCGTGCGCATTGTCTCACGGCCCGGCGAGCCAAGCGTCGTCTGGCGCGTGCCACAGCGCAACCCGAACGCCCGCAACTACTACGCCGTTGTCGAGGCAATTGATGCGAACGGTCGCGCCATCCCGCTGCCGATCCTGAGCGAGGAAGACGCGCAGACCACGACGGTCTCGAAATACGGGGTCCGCATCTCGGCAGAGACCTATCAGGCCATCGCCCGCGACAAGCAGGACGACGGCATTGTCCAGCGCAACCGCATGGGCGAGAAGCGCCGGGGTGAGCTCGACGTCGTCTACACCACGCCCGTGCTGGGCGGCTTCATTTCAAAGTGGTGATCCAACGATGATCTCCGGTCGCGACGCGCTTTCGCGCATCGAAAACGCCATCGCGCAGGTGCGCGGTCAGGAAACCGAGCTCGATGGCGCACTGCGCTCCGCCGAGGAAGCGGCTGCACGGCTGAGAGCCGAGCGGGCATCTGCCTTCCGGGAACTCGCCCGCGTCCGGCTGGACGCCATGGCGCAGGTGCCGGTCATGCAGCAGCTCGACCACGCGGAGCGCCGCGCGCTCGACATGGTCAAGGACCGGACGCTGGCGCTGAAAGGCCAGGCGCGGGAGCGCCAGCGACTCTTCGATGCCGTGCGCGCGGTGGAGACCGAGCGCCATGGCCATGCGGAAAAGCTCGAGCAGGCGCTCGCGGCCATGGAGAGCGTGCGACTGGCGGCGCAGCCGAGGATACGCCAATCCGCTGCCTGGACCACGCAGCAGGCAAAAATTGAGGAAGCGATCAAGATCGCCGACGAATCCGACAAGAAGGCGCGCGTGGCTGAGGAAGACCGCGAGATCAAACGCAAACCCTACGAGGGCGATCCGCTGTTCATGTATCTTTACGGCCGGAAGTTCGGACAAGCCGACTACAGGAGCGGACCTTTCGTCAAGTTCTTCGACCGGATGATCGCCCACAAGGTCGGCTTTGCCGATGCGCGCGCCAACTACGCGATGCTGCTTGAAATCCCCATGCGCCTGCGCAACCACGCCGAGAAGCGCCGCGAGCAGGTGCAGATCGAGCGTGCGGCGCTGTCCAAGGCGGAAAACGCTGGCCTCGCAGAGGTTGGTGGCGGCGAGCTTGTCAGCAAGGTCGAAGCGGCAAGGCAGACGCTGGTCGATGCCGAAAAGAAGTTGTCCGCCGCAAAGCAGGAACTGGCCGATTTCGAGACGCGCAACGCCGTCGCTGCCGAGGATCCCGCCTTCGACAAGGCTATCGAGATCATTGCCGAAGCCGATGCGCGCCAGGACATCCAGGAACTTTATGCCGAGGCCGCCCGTACGCCCACGCGTGAAGACGAGCGCGTGGTCCGCCAGATCGAGGGCATCGACCGCGGGTTGGCTTCGGCCAACCAGCAAGTCGAGCAGACGCGGGCAGCCGCGCGCGACATGGCACGGCGGCGGCAGGACATCGAGCGCGAGCGTGATCATTTCCGCCGGCGCGGCTACGACAACCCCTACGGCGGCTTCGGCAATTCCGGCATCCTGGGCAACGTGATCGGCGGGATCCTGCAAGGTGCGATCCAGGGCAGCATCTTGCGTGATGCGCTGCGCGATGGTTATCGCCAGCGCGACAACCCCTGGGGTGGCGGTCCGACCCAGATGCCGAACTGGAATCCACCGTCATCTTCCAGCGGCAGCGACTGGGTTCCGCCCTGGCTCGACGGTGGGTCGGGTGATGGCGGCGGCGGTGGTTGGTCGGACAACAGTGGCGGTGGCAGCGGTGGAGACGGGTTCACCACCGGTGGAGGCGTCTGACCGTTCAGCGCGCGGCTGCGACAGCAGTTGGCTGAGCAGCAGTGCGGTCGCGCCAGCGCACCAGCAGCGCCCATCCACCCAACGCTGTTGCAGTGCCCACAAGCGCAAACACCCCCCAGACCCAGCCATGCAGGCTGCCGGAAATGATGCCCGAGAAGAACGCGCCAATGTTGCAGCCAACCGACAGGCGTGCGCCAAACCCCATGATGATGCCGCCGACAAGAGCGATTGCGAGCGAGCGCAGAGGCAGCGCGTTCCGCAACCGGAAAAAGCCCGTGGCGGCGGCCGCAACCGTCGCGCCCAGCAACGCGCCGATGTCGGTGATCGATGCGGCATCAGCGAAGATGCTCTTGTCCAGCACATCCGGATTGACGGCCCAATGGCCCCAGAAAGCGACGTCCTCACCGGTCATGGCCACGATCTTTGAGCCCCAGAGCGCATAGGCCGAGATGAGCGCCCAGGGCCGGCCGGACAGCAGCAGGATGGCAAGTGCGGCAACTCCTAGCCCGATCGCGCCCCAGATCAGCGGCCAACGGCCGGACAGACTGGCGCTTGCGCCCCAATCGGCAGCTATTGGCTCGATGAAGCCACGGCGGCGGCGCTCGTAGAAGAGCGCCAGACCAATAGCCAATGCCGACAGCAGCAGATGCGCGCCGACCGCGCCCGCAGCGCCGAATTCATGCGTCAGCGAGACGGTGGGAATGATGGGCCAGAGCGACCAGGTGTCGAAACTCGCCGCCGCCGCTGTCACGCCGATGACGAAGCCGAGAATCGTCACCAGGGAACGAACGCTGCCGCCACCCGCCGTGAACAGCGCACCCGAGGCGCAGGCACCCGCGATCTGCATGCCGATGCCAAAGAGGAATGCTCCAAGGACGACCGCGACGCCAACCGGAGCAAGCGCGCCGCGCGCGAAGCCATGCGCGATCAACGGGAGCGCGATGGCTCCCACCACGGCGAACATCACGAGCTGGACCCGCAAGCCCTGCGT
>JBOFUS010000353.1:0-2759 GCA_051652685.1 Beijerinckiaceae bacterium | reverse complement strand
CCCTTGCGCTGCACCACCGGCCCTTCCATCCGCTTGAACAGCAGGATCACCAGCAGGCCGAGCACCAGCGCCGCGCCGCCGGCAACCGCGAAAAACGCCGGATAGTTGGAGATTCCGAGCCACGCCATCAGCGCCACGCCGCTGTAGGCCACGAACTGGGCGGCAGCACCCGCGCCCGACACCTTGCCCATCTCGATGGCGGCGGTCGCCTTGGGCAGGAGCTGCAACGCCAGCGATTGCTGCGCCGTTTCCATGTAGTGGAAGCCCACCGACATCACATAGGTGGTGATGATGATGCCCCAGAAACTCGGGAAGTAGCCGGTGAGGAACACACCCAGCGCCAGCGCCAGCATGGCGAAATAGGCAAACAGCTGCTCGCGCATCAGCAGCAGCCAGAAGATCGCCGTGAAGGCGAGCAGGCCCGGTATCTCGCGCACCGACTGCATAATGCCGTTGTCACGGAAGGTGAAGCCGGCGGATTCCACCGCAAAATTGTTGATCAGCGCCGACCAGCTGGCAAAGCCAACAAAGTTGACGAAGTTGATCGCCATCAGGAACCTGGTCGGATTGGCGAAGAAGCTGTCCCTGTCGATGCTCAAGATGGCTCCCGCCTGCGCTGCGGCTTGGCATAAACCTGAAAGCCGCAAGGTCCAATCGCTTTCGCTGATGAAGGCTATTCACGAACGACCTGGGCATGTCGTCATTGCGAGGAACGAAGCAATCCAGCGCAACGGTTCAGAGTAGAGCCGGAGCATGCTTGCTTGCGGCAAGCGCGGTGCTGGATTGCTTCGTTCCTCGCAATGACGCAGGTCGGCGTTTATTCCGAGAACTACCGGACACCCGGCAGCAGGCCATCGGGTAGTGCATTCGCGGTAAACCGCCTTGGCCGGTTGCGCATCACGTAGCGGCCCACCCACCAGCCGAAATAGGCGAAGAACGCCGCAAACAGCAGCGCCAGCGGCCAGCTGCCCTCGGTCAGCGCCCGGAACGTCAGCACCAGCAGCGACAGCAGCAGTGCCGCGCCCACCACCGCCATCAGCCCGAAGCGCCACATCGGCGTGCCGGCCATCAACGTGACATCCGGATTGGCTACCGCAGCGCGCGCCACGATGCGGGTGATGATCGCGCGGTAGTCGGCGTCCTGCCGGTCCACATCCAGCAGGCCCTTCCACGAGATGTTGGTGAGAAAGGCGTTGCCGCCGCCCTTGGCCCGCACATCGGCGGTGTAGCCCTCGTTGGTGACGTTCTTCGGCGCATAGACGAGGCGGATGGACGCAATCTCGCCATAGGGAATTTCCGCCTGCCGCGATCCGCGCTGGACGAGCACGCGGCTCTCCTCCGCCCGAACCAGCGTTTCGGGGCCGATGGGGCGGGTGCGGAAGCGAAGGGAGAGTGCGTCGTCGGACATGAGGAGGGTCATGGGGGATGGGCGAAGCGGGGGCAAGGGGGACACCCTCCTTCTCCCCTTGCGGGAGAAGGTGGCAGGCGAAGCCTGACGGATGAGGGGTAAGGCGCAAACCATACCCGCGCGTTCCCCGCCGCGAGGTTGCAAACTCGCTGCGCGATACCCCTCATCCGACCTTCGCCAAGGCGAAGGCCACCTTCTCCCGCAAGGGGAGAAGGAAAGCGCCTCAGCAACCCTCCGTTAACCATGCGCAGCCATGTTCACCGGATCGAATGCGCGATGGTTAACAATGTCTGTCAATGCCCCAGTCCCGCCCGGACGCACCTGCGGAACCTGCACGCTTTGCTGCAAGATCTATGAGGTGCCACCCATCGACAACAAGCCGAAGGGCGTCTGGTGCAAGCACTGCACGCCGGGCAAGGGCTGCGGCATCTGGGAGACGCGGCCGGCGTTCTGCCGGGATTTTCACTGCCAGTGGATTCTTGACGTGAGCCTTGGGCCGGAGTGGCGGCCGGATACCGCGAAATTCGTGATGAACATCCAGCAGGGCAACACGCTGGCCGTGGCCGTTGATCCGGGCCAGAAGAACGCCTGGAAGCGCGAGCCCTACTACGCCGCGTTCAAGAAAATGGTGCCGGAGGTCTTCATGAAGGGGCTGATGATCGTGATCATGGACAGCAGCCACAAGATCCTCGTCACGCCCCACAGCGACATCATCGTCGGTCGCCACGATGAGGCGATGGAGCTGGAGTTGAAGCAGGAGCGAACGGCCATCGGCACAAGGTGGGTGGCGCTCAAAGATGGTCGGGAGCTTGGAGCATGAGCAACGTTGCGTCCGCAAAGCCGGAAAGAAGCTGCGGAAGCTGCACGCTTTGCTGCAAGGTTTTCGGGGTACCCCCATCGACAACAAGCCGAAAGTCGTATCGTGCAAGCCCGGCAAGGGCTGCGGATTCTGGGAAACACGGCCGGAGTGTTGCCGGGAGTTTCACTGCATGTGGATTCAGGACGCGACGCTGAGGCAAGAGTGGCAGACGGAAATCGTCAAGTTCGTCATGCTCCACGTGCTACCTTCTTCCGCACGGGGTGAAGGGAGTGAACACGCGGCAACCCTCTATTAACCATGCACGCCCATGCTTCGCCCAACGAAAATCACGTGGTTAATCATGTCTGTCGATACCTCAATCCCGCCCGGCCGCTCCTGCGGAACCTGCACGCTTTGCTGCAAGGTTTATGCGGTCCCGCCCATCGACAACAAACCGAAGGGAGTCTGGTGCAAGCATTGCAAGCCCGGCAAGGGCTGCGGGATCTGGGAGACGCGGCCGGAGTTCTGCCGTACATTTCATTGTCACTGGAT
>JBOFUS010000352.1:0-4111 GCA_051652685.1 Beijerinckiaceae bacterium | reverse complement strand
GAAGGCGAGCCCACCATGTCTTCCCACCATGCCTGCCCACAAGGACGCCATGAACCGCCAAGCCCCGCGCCCCTGCGGACAACCATGACCGACGCCACCCTCACCGCCGCGCCGTCCGACGCCGGTCGCTCGCTCTGGGATGATGCGCTCATCCGGCTCAGGCGCAACCGCGCGGCTGTGGCGAGCCTCATCGTGCTGGCGCTGGTGACGTTTCTCTCGCTTGTGGGGCCTTACTTCACCGGTCATGCCTATGATCGCGTCTACCCCGAATATACACGTGTGCCGGCGAGCCTCGCGTCCTATCCGCAGGCCGACCAGATCGGACCCGCCATCGAGCGTGTCTCCATCCGCGTGCGGGCGAAGCCGGAGAATGTCGAGATCAGGGATGGCATGGCGCGGTTCACGCTCGTGGGCCTTCGCCCCATTGACGAGCGCAGCCTTGCCTTCTTCGAGCGCTCGGACGCCTTCGGCGCGGCGCGGATCACGGAGCGGGCCGACGAGGGCAAGGTCCTCAAGGTCGAGGTGCCACTCGAACATCATCGCTTCCTCTTTGGCACCGACGCCAACGGCCGCGACCTGCTGACGCGCACGCTGATCGCAGGCCGCGTCAGCCTCGCCATCGGCCTGCTGGCCGCCGGTGTTGGCGTACTCATCGGCGTCATCTATGGCGCGACGGCCGGCTATTTCGGTGGCAGGATCGACGATGTGATGATGCGCATTGTCGATATCATCTACGCGCTGCCCTTCATCTTCTTCGTCATCATGCTGGTGGTGTTCTTCGGCCGCAACTTCGTGCTGATGTTCATCGCGGTGGGTGCGGTGGAATGGCTGGACATGGCGCGTATCGTTCGCGGGCAGACGCTGTCGCTGCGCCGGCAGGAGTTCGTGCAGGCGGCGGAAGCGTTGGGCGTCGATCACGCGGGCATCCTGCGCCGCCACATCATCCCCAATGTGCTGGGGCCCGTGGTCGTCTACATGACGCTGCTGGTGCCCAAGGTGATTTTGCTGGAAAGCTTCCTGTCGTTCCTCGGGCTTGGCGTGCAGGAGCCCATGACAAGCTGGGGCGTGCTCATCTCCGATGGCGCACGCAACATCCAGGGCGCGGCCTATATGCTGGTGTTCCCGGCCATCTTTCTCGTCGCCACGCTGTTTGCGCTGAATTTCATCGGCGATGGCTTGCGCGATGCGCTCGACCCGAAGGATCGGTGAGCGTTCCCATGTCCAGTGAGCGTCACAACCCCCTCACCCTGCCCTCTCCCCCGCGGGGAGAGGGCAACAAGCTCCTCGCCCTCACCAACCTCCGCGTTTCCTTCCGCACCAATGACGGCGTCGTCGAGGCGGTGAAGGGTATCGACTTGAGCATCGCCCGCAACGAGGTGGTGGCGATCGTCGGTGAATCCGGTTCTGGCAAGAGCCAGACCATGATGGCGCTGATGGGCCTGCTTGCGTCCAACGGCTACGCCACAGGCGAAGTCGCCTTCGACGGCGGCGCACCGGCGGATGTCGCGACGGAGCCGCTGAAGCCCTATCGCGGCAATGCGATCACCATGATCTTCCAGGAGCCGATGACTTCGCTCGATCCGCTCTACCGGATCGGCCGGCAGATGACGCTGGTGATCGAGCGCCACCAGAAGCTGTCTTCCAGCGAGGCGGTAAAACGCGCCATCGAGCTGTTGAAGCTGGTGCGCATTCCCAACGCGGAAGGCCGCATGGATGCCTATCCCCACGAGCTGTCGGGCGGCCAGCGGCAGAGGGTGATGATTGCCATGGCGCTGGCCAACAACCCGAAGTTGTTGATCGCCGACGAGCCGACGACGGCGCTGGACGTGACGATCCAGGCTGAAATCCTGCGGCTGATGAAGGAGCTTCAGGCGAAGTTCGGCATGGCCATCGCCTTCATCAGCCATGATCTGAACGTGGTGAAGCGCTTCGCCGACCGGGTCTATGTGATGCGATACGGCGAGGTGGTGGAGACCGGCGCGGTGGCCGATGTCTTCCGTGATCCGCAGCACGCCTACACGAAGATGCTCATTGCGGCGGAGCCAACGGGTCGCAAGGTGCCGCCGGCGGAGGATGCGCCCATCCTGCTTTCGGGCGAGAACATCCGCGTGGCTTTTGCCATGCCGAAGAAACTCTTCGCGCCCCGACCGGCGCCGCTGATTGCCGTGGATGGTGTCTCGCTCAAGGTGCCGATGGGCGGCACGCTGGGCATCGTCGGTGAATCGGGCTCGGGCAAATCAACGCTCGGCCGCGCGCTGCTGAAGCTCAATCAGGGCGACGGCCGGATTGCGTTCAACGGCCAGCGCATCGACGGCTTGAGCCGTGACGCGCTGCGCCCGCTGCGCCGCGATATGCAGGTGGTATTTCAGGACCCTTTCGGCTCGCTCTCGCCACGGATGACCGTTGGCGAGATCATCACAGAAGGGCTGCTGGTCCACGAGCCGCAGCTCTCCCGCGCCGAGCGGGACCGCCGCGCGGCGGAAGCACTGGTCGAGGTCAGCCTCGATGCGAAGATGCGCAACCGTTACCCGCACGAGTTCTCCGGTGGCCAGCGCCAGCGCATCGCCATTGCCCGCGCCATGATCCTCAAGCCGAAGCTGATGCTGCTCGATGAGCCGACATCGGCGCTGGATCGCACGGTGCAGAAATCCGTCGTGGAACTGCTGCGTGATCTGCAGGCGAAACACAGCCTCACGTACCTGTTCATCAGCCATGATCTCGCGGTGGTGCGCGCGCTCTCCGACCAAGTGCTGGTGATGAAGGACGGCAGGATCGTTGAGGAAGGGGATGTGGACGCGATCTTCGCCCGCCCGCGCGAGGAGTACACGAAGGCGCTGATCGCCGCCGCGTTTCCAGATCAAATCTAGATTCGCGGGAAAGCCAAGATTCGCGGGAAAGCCAGGCCAAGCGGCTATCGCGCGGCGCGTTCACGCTCTATTCTCCTGACATGGATGAAGTCGTGATGATTCTGGGGGAGACCCCGGTTACCGTCAGGCAGCTGGCGGTTGCAGCCGCCGCGCTGGCGCTTGTGCTGCTCGTGGCACTCGTCTGGATGATGCGCGCCGCAACGCAGGCGCGCGCCATCGAGGCCGCCGCGACGGCCGAGCGACAGCGTGAGATGGACGACAAGGTCGCGGCCATGAACCAGCTTCAGGCGGAGCTTGCGGTCCGCATGCAGGCCATGACCGAGAATCTGGGCGGGAGGCAGATGGACCTCGCCCGCACCATGGGCGAGCGCATGGATTCGATCCGCACGTCGCTGGGACAGGGGCTGCAGCAGCAGAGCGAGAAGACGTCCGAAAGCCTTGGCCGGCTGAACGAGCGGCTGGCTGTCATCGATTCGGCACAGAAGAGCCTTGCCGGGCTGACGGGGGAGGTGCTGGCGCTGAAGGACATCCTCGCCAACAAGCAGTCGCGCGGTGCTTTTGGCCAGGGTCGGATGGAGGCCATCGTGCGCGACGGACTGCCGCCCTCGGCTTATGAGTTCCAGTGGACGCTCTCCAACCGCAACCGGCCCGACTGTGTCATCCGCCTGCCGGGCGATGAACGCCCCCTTGTCATTGATGCCAAGTTCCCGCTGGAGGGATTTCAGGCCCTGGAGGAAAACGCGCGCGACGATCTGCGCCTGGCTGCCGCCGAGCGCCAGGTGCGGGGCGATCTGAACCGGCACGTCAGCGACATCGCGGGCCGCTATCTCATCCCCGGCGAAACGCAGGACATGGCCTTTCTCTTCATCCCGTCAGAATCACTCTACGCCACCATTGCCGAGCGCTTCGAAGACGTGGTGCAGAAGGCCCACCGCGCCCGCGTCATCATCGTTTCGCCAGCGCTGCTGATGATGGCGATCCAGGTGATCCAGGCCATCGTCCGCGACGCACGCATGCGCGAACAGGCGGGTGTGCTGCAGAAGGAAGTGGGGCTGCTGCTGGAGGACGTGCGCCGTCTGCAGGAGCGCACGGCCAAGCTCGATGATCATTTCCGCATGGCCCAGAAAGACGTCGCCGATATCGCCACGTCGTCAGAGAAAATCGGCAAACGGGGCATGCGCATAGAGCAGCTTGAGTTTGAAGAGACACGCGCTGCGGTGGGGGTGGCGAGGGCAGCGGAGTGA
>JBOFUS010000351.1:0-4345 GCA_051652685.1 Beijerinckiaceae bacterium | reverse complement strand
AGTCACCGTCGATGGTCGGCGCGAATGGCGGGTTGCTCCACATGTCCTCCGGTCCCGTCGGCACCACGTCCACATGCGCCTGCATGATGAGCGAGCGGCCGGTCTCTTCACGCGGTCGGTGGATAGCGACCACGATGGGGGCTTCCGAATGCGCTTCCGTAAACTTCGAGCCGCCCGGATGCCGCTCGATGGCCGCGCGGTCCATGGCGAAGCGCTCCATGGCGTAGCCGCGCGTCTTCCATTCGCGGAATACATGATCCTGGATGGCGTGCTCTGCGCCGCGCAGCGAGGGATATCGCATCAGCGTGCAGGTGTTCTCGATCTGGCGCGCGAAGCCTGCGTCAACAGCGGCGAGAATGCGGGCGCGAAGCTCCGGCGCAAGCCCTGATGGCGCAGCACTCATATCGCAATACCAAATCCGAAGTTGCGGCCCGGAGCGGCATCGAACAATGCTTTGGTGTAGGGGTGCTGCGGGTTTGCGAACACGTCCACCGTCTTCCCCTGCTCGACGACGATGCCCTTCTGCATTACGGCGATACGGTCGCAGATCTGCGAGGCGACGCGCAGATCATGGGTGATGAAGAGCACAGCGAGATCGAATTTCGCGCGCACCTCGTCCAGCAGCTTCAGCACCTGCGCCTGCACCGACACATCAAGAGCCGAGACAGCCTCGTCGGCGATCAACACCTTGGGCTCCATGGCGAGTGCGCGGGCGATGGCGATGCGCTGGCGCTGTCCGCCGGAAAACTGATGTGGATAGCGGTCAAGTGCGTCGGGCGAGAGCCCGACAAGGCTCATCAGGTCGCGCGCGCGGGTCATGGCGGCAGCTGTCGCGAGCCCATAGTTCACCGGCCCCTCGATGATCGACGCGCCCACCGTACGGCGCGGATTGAGCGAGCGGTAGGGGTCCTGAAACACGATCTGGATGTCCTTGCGGTGCGGGCGCAGACGGCTCTCCGGCAGTTTCGCCACGTCGAGATCACCCAGCATGATCTCGCCCGACGTGGGGTTGATCAGCCGCGCCACGCAGCGCGCCACGGTCGATTTGCCCGAACCCGATTCGCCGACGATGCCCAGCGTCTCACCCCGGCGGATCGTCAGGTTGACGTCGTTGGCGGCGCGCACCACGCGGGCGTTGGGGCTGAAGAAGCTTTTTGCGCCGTAAGTCTTCTCCAGTGCCTTTGTGCTCAGTGCCACCGGGCCGATCTTCGTCTCGCGCTTGGGCGGCGTCAGCCCCGGCACTGACGAGATCAGCATTTTCGTGTAGGCCTCGCGCGGCTGGCGCAGCACCTCCATCGCGGGTCCGGTCTCCACCAGCCGGCCGTACTGCATCACGGCCACCCGGTCAGCGATGTCGGCGACGACGCCGAAGTCGTGGGTGATGAAGAGCACACCCGTGCCGCGCCGCACCTGCATCTCGCGGATCAGCTTCAGGATCTGTGCCTGCGTGGTGACATCAAGCGCGGTCGTGGGCTCATCGGCAATCAGCAGCGCCGGATCGAGGATCAGCGCCTGCGCGATCATCACCCGCTGGCGCTGGCCGCCGGAAAGCTGGTGCGGATAACTGTCAATCAGCTGGGAGACATCCGGCAGCTGCACGGAGTCCATGATGTCGAGCACCTTCTTCCGCTTCTCGTCGGAAGAGAGGTCGGTGTGGATGTCGAGCACCTCGCCGATCTGGTCACCCACGCGCATGACGGGATTCAGCGCTGTCATCGGCTCCTGGAAGATCATCGCCATCTTTGTGCCGCGCAGCTCCCGCAACCGGGTTGGCGTCGCGGCGAGCGTATCCTCGCCATCGAGCAGGATGCGGCCTGCCTTTGCCGTCAGCTGGCGCTTGGGCAACAGCCCCATCACGGCCTGCGCCGTGACGGATTTGCCGGAGCCGGATTCGCCAACCACGCAGAGGATCTCGCCGGGCTGCACCGAGAGTGTGAGTTCCGTGACAGCATTCGCTCTGTCACCGCCTTCAGGCAGCGCGACGGTGAGATTCTCGATCGAGAGGACGGGTTTGGTCATCTGGCGTCTTGCCTCACATCCGCTTCGCGATCTTGGGGTCTAGCCGGTCGCGCAGGCCATCGCCCAGAATGTTCACGGCGAGGATGGTCAGCGACAGCGCAATGCCTGGCCAGAGGATGTTCCACGGCGCAATCTGGAAGAATAGCCGCCCTTCCGCAATCATGTTGCCCCAGGAGGGAATGATCGGCGGCGTGCCTGCCCCCAGGAACGACAGGATCGCTTCGGTCAGCATGGCCGACGCGCAGATATAGGTCGCCTGCACGATGAGCGGGGGAATGCAGTTGGGCAGGATATGGCGGATCAGCACACTGGGCAGCGGCGTGCCAACCGAGATCGCCGCCTCGACATAGGGCTCGTCGCGCACAGACAGCACCACGGCGCGCACCAGGCGGACGACGCGGGGAATTTCCGGGATCAGGATGGCTATGATGACCGTGGTGATGCTGGCCCCCGACAGCGAGACCAGCGCGATGGCGAGCAGGATGCCGGGGATCGCCATCAGCCCGTCCATCATGCGCATCACGATGGCATCGAGCCAGCGGATGTAGCCGGCGATCAACCCGATCACGAGACCGACCGACACCGCAAGAAACGCCACCGCTCCGCCGACGATGAGCGACACCCGCGCACCGTAGACGAGCCGGCTCCAGGCATCGCGGCCGAAATGGTCGGTACCCAGCCAGTTGGCGGGAGATGGGGGCTTTAGGCGGTTGGAAGGCGAAAGCGCCGTGGGATCGACTGTGCCGAGCAGAGGCGCGCAAACGGCGGCAAGCACGATCAACACCAGCAGCACCGCGCCGAGCGCCGCCATCGGATAGCGCGCGACGGCGGAGCGGCGGAATTCAGTGAGGCGTGGAAGGGCAGCGCTCAATACCGGATCCTCGGGTCAACCACCGTGTAGGCGATGTCGATGACGAGATTGAGCAGGATGTAGACGAAGGCGAAGAACAGGATCAGCCCCTGGATGATCGGGTAGTCCCGCCGAGTGATGGCATCCACCACCAGCCGGCCGAGGCCGGGAATGTTGAACACGCTCTCCGTCACCACCACGCCGCCGATGAGGAGTGCCACACCCAACCCGATGACGGTGACGATGGGCACGGCGGCGTTCTTGAGTGCATGCTTGAACAGCACCTTGCGCTCGATCTGGCCCTTGGCGCGCGCGGTGCGGATGTAGTCCTCGTTCAGCACCTCGAGCACGCTGGCCCGCGTGATGCGGGCGATCAATGCCACATAGATACAGGAGAGCGTGAGGGTGGGTAGCGTGATGTGGTTGAGAAAGCGGCCAAAATCCGTGAAGGGGCTGACGTAGCCCTGCACCGGAAACCAGCGCAGGTTCAGTGACAGACCAAAGATCAGGAAATAGCCCATCACGAAAACAGGCACAGAAAAGCCCAGAACCGCAAAAAGCATGACCGCCCGATCGATCCAGCCGCCGGATTTCCAGGCTGCAAGCACGCCCATCGGTACTGCGACAAGGATGGAGAACAGGGTTGTCGACAGCGCCAGCATCATAGTCGGCTCAAGCCGCTGCTGGATCAGCGTGGCGACGGGGAGCCCGGTGAAGAGGGAGGTGCCCAGATCGCCCCGGACAAGTTGGCCAACCCATTCGACGAACTGCACGACCACGGGCCGGTCGAGACCAAGGCTCTGGCGCACTTTCTCGATCTGCTCGAGCGATGCCGTGTCGCCCGCGAGGATCGCTGCCGGATCGCCGGAGATTCGCACCAGCAGGAACACGAACAGCGCGACGAAGCCCATCACGGGCAAGGTGGCAACGATGCGCTGGAGAATGAAGAAGGGCATGTCCGCCTTTTTGTCCTTCTCCCCTTGCGGGAGAAGGTGGTCGCAGGATGGCGACCGGATGAGGGGTATCGCAAAGCGACCAGAACTGATCAGAAAAGCCCGATGACCTCAAGCGGTTCGCGCACCCCTCATCCGTCAGGCTTCGCCTGCCACCTTCTCCCGCAAGGGGAGAAGGAAACTTGTGACACCAACCTCAACCCTTCTTCACATTCCAGAAGAACGGTGGCGCATTCAGGATGCCGCTGACGTTGTCGCGATAACCGGTCGCGATGAAGAACTGACCCAGATACGCCTGGAAGTTCGCCGTCTCGAACTGCCGACGCTGGATTGTCTCCGCCAGCTTCTTCTGATCGTCAGGGCTTGCGGCCTCCGCAAACTGGTTGCGCAGCTTCTCGTTCTCTTCATCCTTGGACCAGCCGACCCACGCGGTGTCGCCTGTGCCGGACAGGGCGAATTGCAGGACCGGATCGAGCAGATCCGCCCCCTCCCACCAGGTGAAGAACATGTTCCAGCCGCCCTG
>JBOFUS010000350.1:0-5720 GCA_051652685.1 Beijerinckiaceae bacterium | reverse complement strand
TGGACGGCGCGGCTCTCGGCAGAAGGCGGCGACCGGCGCGATGCAAAAACGAAGTTGCAGGAGCTGGCGCAGGGCGGCGGCTTGCCCACGCCCACCTACGCCGAGGTGTCCCGCAGCGGACCGGCGCACCGCATGGCCTTCGTCATCCGCGTCGATGCGCCGGGTCTTGGCGAGGCGGAAGGGCGTGGCTCCGCCAAACGCGAGGCCGAGCAGGCAGCAGCGTCCGCGCTGCTTGACCGGTTGAACGAAGCTTGACCGGCTGAAAGACGTGGCCGACAAGGCGGAATGACAGACACACCCAACACCCGCGCCGGCTTCGTGGCGCTGATCGGAGCGCCCAACGCCGGCAAGTCGACGCTGATCAACCAGCTTGTCGGCGCGAAGGTCTCCATCGTTTCCCGAAAGGTGCAGACAACGCGGACACAGGTGCGCGGCATCGCCATCACCGGCGAGACGCAGATCGTCTTTGTCGACACGCCCGGCATATTCGTTCCCAAGCGCCGGCTGGACCGCGCCATGGTCGACAAGGCGTGGGGAGGTGCCACCGACGCCGACCACGTCGCGCTGCTCGTGGATGTCCGCAAATGGGACCATCCGGAGACGGCGGCCATCCTCGAGCGCATGAAGGAGTCCCGACAGCCCAAGGCGCTTATTCTCAACAAGGTCGACACCATCGACAAGGCGCAGCTCATCGGGATCACCGCGGCCATGAACGAGGCCGTTGCCTTCGACGCGACCTTCATGATCGCGGCGCTTTCAGGCTATGGCGTCAAGGACATGCTGGAGTGGCTGGCGAAGCGCATGCCGCCCGGCCCATGGCTCTATCCGGAAGACCAGATTTCCGATGCGCCGCTCCGGTTCCTTGCTTCGGAAATCACGCGCGAGAAGATGTTCGAACGCCTGCACGACGAACTCCCATACCGCTCCACGGTCGAGACGGAGGCCTGGGAAACACTCAAGGACGGCTCGGTGAAGATCACGCAGGCGATCTTCGTGGAGCGCGAAGGCCAACGGAAGATCGTGCTGGGCGAGAAAGGTTCCACCATCAAATCCATCGGCACCGCCGCCCGCAAGGACATCGCGGAAGCGGCAGACACCAAGGTGCATCTCTTCCTGTTCGTGAAGGTGCGCGAGAACTGGGAGAACGACCCCGAGCGCTACCGCGAGATGGGGCTGGAGTTTCCCCGAGGCTGAGATTGGGTCAGGATTGGAGCCAGCCGCCGCCACGCAGGACAAATGCGTCGCGCACGGGCGTTTTCAGCCAGCTCCATCCCATCTGCGTTTCCAGCTTCCTCGTGGCGTAGGAGATGTGGTCGGCAAGCTGCTTGCTGCCAATCCGCTGGATATCATCCAGAACAGGGCCAAGCGGTGCAAGCACGCGGCGCGAGGATGCCTCCAGCGCCCGCTCAGCGCCACGGCCGGCGAAGCCAAGCGCGTTGACGAAGAGTTTGAGATCACGACCAACGAGCGTTTCAAGCTTGACTGCAACGCCAAGACGGAATGCGAATTCGTCCGTCAATCCAGCGGTCAGCGACGTCGGCAGCAGATCATAAGCCGGGGCGAGCGTCACGGCGCGAGCGTTGTGCAGCAGAGCATGGTTCTTGGCGTGGTTGTCCACATTGCCGATCATGAGGTTGAAAAGTGTGAGATCAAGAAACCGCTCGCGGGCGTCCACTGGAGTCGTTGTCCGGTTCAGCAGCCGCGCTATGCCCGATGCGTCGAAACGACGGTGTTCCAACCCGCGCCGCTCGTATTTCAGAGCTGCCGGGAGGCCCAGCGCCTGCGCGAAATCCTCCTGATGTTGGCGAAACACGAAGCCGCTCTCGAAGCGCCGGTCGAAGCGCGTGGAGAGCAGTGCATCGACACCATCGACACGCATGGCGCGCGCCTCGGCGACCGCTAGCCCAATGCGCGCAGCCAGGCCGAGGCATAGACCCTCCAGCCTGACATCCGGCGCATCGCGACTGCGCGGCACCTTCAGGATATGCGTGGTCGGCACATGACGACCGGGTTTTGGCAGAGCGAAGCGCCCATCAGGAAGCAGCACCAGCGATATTTTCGGCTGGACACCGGCAACTGGCGAAGGGTCAGGACTCTCCATCGGCAGACGGCCGCTGTCGGCGAGTGATCGCATGATCGCGGAGAGCACATTGTCGTCCAGCGAGTTGTAGTCGTTTTCAAGATCGCCGGGACGCTTCACAGGCGGTGCATCCAGCGGCAGGCAGGAAACGGCACCTGCGCAATCTGCTCCCAGCACCGAGAGCAGACCGACGACATCCTCACGCGCCAGACCTTCACGCGCCATGACACCTGCCAGCGCACTGCTGTTCTCCTGAAGCAGATTGTCGAACCAGGCGCGCGCCTCCACATCGCCGAATGGTTCCTCGCGCAGCGGCAAAGACAGCGACAGGGCGGTGGCCACTGGATCATCCAGATGCTCGGGGTGGTAGCCAAAGCGGATCCCGCCATCGGCCCTCCGCTCCAGTTGACCCACAGGTGCGTCATGGGCTTCGAGCCAGATGCTGAGGACATCAATGCGGGCCATTCTCAGCGCTTCCGCGCATAGAGATCGATGCCGCAGGCATTAAGCACCTGAAGCACTTTGCCGATCTCCAGCGTCGGCTTGCCGTTCTCGAGTTCCGACAAAAATCTGCGGCCGACACCTGATAGGTCAGCGAAGTTCGCCTGCGACCGCCCTGTCCCTTCGCGTACAATCCGGACAAGACGGCCAAGTGTTGGCAAATCTACGGGAGAAGCGAAATCGGACCGTTGCGGGGAGGGATAGCTGGACATCAGAACTGCTCCTTTACGGGAGCAATATAGCAATCTTTTGATGGATGCAATCATTTCGCTCCCGTACGGGAGCAAGATAGGGATCCATCACTATCCATTGTAACGATGCTCCCGTTCGGGTGCCACTCTACACTAACCCACCCCGCCCGCTTCCGTCGCCAGCCACGCCGCGCCGCAGGCTTTCGCCAGCTCCCGCACCCGCAGGATGTACCCCTGCCGGTCTGTGACCGAGATCACGCCGCGGGCGTCCAGCAGGTTGAAAGCGTGACTTGCCTTGATGCACTGGTCATAGGCCGGCAGCGCCATCAGGTGCTCATCGCGGTTGCCATCGCGCTTCCAGCCCGCGTCAAGATACCTCTGGCAAAGCCGCTCCGCGTCATCGAAATGGCGGAAGAGCGTTTCCGCGTCGGAATGCTCGAAATTGTGCCGGCTGTATTCCTTCTCGGCCTGAAGGAAGACATCGCCATAGCTGACCTTCTCCGCCCCCTCCCGGCCATTGAAATTGAGGTCATAGACGTTCTCGACTCCCTGCACATACATCGCGAGACGCTCCAGCCCATAGGTCAACTCGCCTGCCACCGGAGCGCATTCGAAGCCCGCGACCTGCTGGAAATACGTGAACTGGCTGACCTCCATCCCGTCACACCAGCACTCCCATCCAAGGCCCCAGGCACCCAGCGTCGGGCTCTCCCAGTCGTCTTCGACGAAGCGGAAATCGTGGAGCTTCGGGTCGAGTCCGATGGCGAAAAGCGACTGGAGATAAAGCTCCTGCAGGTCGGGCGGCGAGGGCTTCAGGATCACCTGAAACTGGTAGTAGTGCTGGAGCCTGTTCGGGTTCTCGCCATAGCGACCATCCTTGGGTCGGCGTGATGGCTGGACATAGGCGGCGTTCCAAGGCTTTGGCCCGAGCGCCCGCAAGGTCGTTGCCGGATGAAAGGTGCCCGCTCCCACCTCCATGTCATAAGGCTGGAGGATGACGCAGCCCTTCTCCGCCCAGAAATTCTGGAGCGTCAGGATCAATCCCTGGAAAGAGCGCTCCGGGCGCATATGGGCGGGGAGTGAAACTGTCGACGTCATGTTCGTGGAAACCTTGCGTTCACGGTCGGCTTAGCGGCGCTCCCTGCCAGCGGCAAGTGCGCACGAGGAATGCTATCCATCCGCATTTTCCTTGAAACACATCACGCCTTCGGGCTTCCGGTTCGCGACTCCCTCGCCTAGCGTAGGAAACCACGAACAGATACCAAGCCCGAGGAAGCTGCTGCGCATGTCCGATATCGCCAAGACCTTTGCCGCCCGCCTGAAATCAGGCCCCGCCGCCTACGCCGCCTTCTGCGGCTTTCCCGATGCCACCGTGCCGGAGATCATGGTGCGCGAGGGCTTCGATGCCGCGATCATAGACCAGCAGCATGGCGCATTCGACTATTCGCTCAGCGTTCAGGCCATCGCCAACGTCGCGCTTGCGGGCAAGGCGTCCATCGTGCGGGTGCCAGTCGGCGGCTTCCCGATGGCGTCGCGCATGCTGGATGCCGGGGCGAATGCGATCATCGCGCCGATGATCAACAGCGTGGCGGACGCGCGCCAGCTCGTGCAATTTACCAAGTTTCCACCCATGGGCGAGCGCAGCTGGGGTCCACACCGGGCGCTGGCGCTCGGCGGCATGTCGATGAAGGACTACCTCGCCACCGCCAACAGCTTCTCGCTGACCATCGCCATGATCGAGACACGGGCGGCGCTTACCGCGCTTGACGACATCCTCGCCATCGACGGGCTGGACGGCGTTTTTGTCGGACCGTCCGATCTCTCGATTGCGCTCACCAACGGGGCGACGGTCGATCAGCTGCACCCCGAGGTCGATAAGGCGCTGGACCATATTGCCGCCCGTGCAAAGGCCCATGGCAAGTTCGCCTCGGCCTTCTGCGGCGATGGCAAGCGCGCGGTGGAGGTTGTGGCCAAGGGGTTCAAGTTCGTCTCCATCGGCACGGACAACCTGCTGCTGCGCGCCGGCTGCAAGGCAGCACTTGATGCGGCCAAGGCCGGGGCGAAGCCGGGTGGCGCAGTGGCCTATTGATCGTTCTTTAATCCGAACAGATGGATTGACATAACGGACACGCTGCGTTTACAGACGCTGCGTCATTCAGGAGAGTTCGCCATGACCGATCGCTTGCCCGGCTTCAATACTCTCGCCATTCACGCCGGCGCGTCCCCGGACCCGGCGACGGGCGCGCGCGCCACGCCGATCTACCAGACGACGTCGTTCGTCTTTGATGATGTGGACCACGCCGCTTCACTCTTTGGCCTACAGGCCTTTGGCAATATCTACAGCCGGCTGGGCAACCCCACCTGCGCGGTGCTGGAGGAGCGGATCGCGGCGCTCGAAGGCGGCACGGCTGGCCTCGCGGTCGCTTCCGGCCATGCAGCCGAGCATCTGGTGTTCCATACGCTGCTCGAACCCGGCGACGAATTCATCGCGGCGAAGAAACTCTACGGCGGCTCGATCAACCAGTTCAACCACGCCTACAAGAAGTTCGGCTGGAACGTTGTCTGGGCCGACAGTGACGAGCCGGAAACCTTTGCCCGCGCCGTGACGCCCAAGACCAAGGCAATCTTCATCGAGAGCATCGCCAACCCCGGCGGCGTGATCGTGGATATCGCAGCCATTGCGCAGATTGCCGACGAGGCGGGCATCCCGCTCATCGTCGACAACACCATGGCAACACCGTATCTCATCAAGCCGTTCGAGCACGGCGCGCATATCGTGGTGCATTCGGCCACGAAGTTTCTGGGCGGTCACGGCAATTCCATCGGCGGCCTGATTGTCGATGGTGGCAAGTTCGACTGGCTGAAGTCGGGCCGCTATCCTTCGCTCTCGCAGCCCCGTCCGGAATACGCCGGCATGGTGCTGGGCGAGACCTTCGGCACCTTCGCCT
>JBOFUS010000349.1:0-3872 GCA_051652685.1 Beijerinckiaceae bacterium | reverse complement strand
CGGATGCCATCGAGAAGGGCGAGAACGACGACGACGGTCTCCACAAGGCTTTTGGCCTGCTGAAGAAGCACCGCGCGCTGGAAGACACGGTGGAGCGCGCCCGCCACTATGCTGCCATTGCCAAGGATGCACTGGCGATCTTCCCTGCCTCGCCGCTGAAGGACGCGATGGGCGAGGTGGCGGATTTCTGCATCAGCCGGGTGAGTTGAGGGGCGGACACCTGATCGCCCGCGTGTTGGGTTAAACACTGCAAGCAATTGGTGCCGGCGGTCTGTCTTTTCCTCACATCGCGGTTGCCAATTGAAACGGGCCATGATTGAATTCAAGTCAATACTTTGTTTTTGGCTGAGGAACCAATTGATGCGCTTGTTTCGCTTTCTTACGGTCGTCGTCGTTGCTTTCGTGGCACAGTTTGCGGCACCTGTGCATGCACAGCGTGATAACCCCTCCGACAATGCGGATTCTCTCGCACTGATCATCGTCAATAAGAACTACAGCCTTGTCCCGCCGGTCCCCTACGCCGAGAGGGACGGCACGCAGATCGCTGCGTTTCTAAAGGCGCAAGGTTTCCGCGAGAGCCGCATCATCACGCTGCTAGACAAGTCGGGAGACGAATGGCGCCGTTGGCTTGGCTCCTCCGCCAATCCACGCGGGGAACTCTGGCGGGAGATGAACCAGAAGAACGGCCAAGGCAACGTCTTCGTCTACTATGTGGGCCATGGCCTTCCCGCCGCAGCGCCGGGCGAACGGGAGATGCAACCCTACCTTTTGCCGGTCAGCGTTTCGCCGGCGATGGCCGGAGAGCTCGCACCGAGCGTGGCGACAATCGAGCGCAATCTCAATGAGGTGAAACGGCTGCTCAAGCCAGAGCGCTGGGTTATGTTCATGGTGGAGGCCTGCTATTCCGGGCAAAGCGCAGCCGGTGCGATTGGTACGCCGACGATGATGGCGTTGACGCCCAAGGCGATGCAGAGCGGCCCCTCCGACATCATCCGCATTTCCGCCGCGCGCGAGGATCAAACCGCCTGGTGGGATGAGAAGGCAGGCGGCGGGCATTTTACGCAGCAGTTTCTCCGCGCACTTCGCACGCAGGATGGCGTGGTCATGGGGCGCGCTTTGCGCCAGTTCGTCGAGGACGAGGTCTTGAATGCCGTGCGGCGCAACCACGCGAAGGACCAGAATCCGGTGATCGACCCTGCGCTTGACCGAATGGTCTTCCGTGCCATCCCGGATCCAGAACGCGAGGCTGAACGCAATCGACAGGTCGAAAGCCGGCGACAGGAGTCGAATGAACTTGACGAGCGACGCCGTCAGGCGGAGCAGGCGGAAGCGCGCGCGAAGCAGGCGGTGGACGACGCAAGAAGGGCCGCTGATCAGATCAATGAAGCGCGCGAAAAGCTGGAACGCGATGCGCGCGAGGCGCAGAACGCGCTGAAGGAAAGGGAGCGGGTCGCCTCTGCTCAGATTCCCCAGGCACCGCAGTCCGGCCCGCATTTACGAGGTGACATCCGCGAGAACAGTACCGATTGGCGCCAACAGGCTTGGCGTTTTAAAGTGCGTGATCTGCAGCTCGGCGGGTCCGTGCAGACCTCGGCGGTCTACCGCAATCTACAATGTTCCTCCAGCGAAATGGTAGCCGGCATGACGTGGTGCGCGCGGACGGAGCGCATGCAGGATCGGACGTATGGGGAGGCCCTTCATCGCTTCAGCGTTATGCACGGTCGTGACGGCAGTATCGCCTATGCAAACCTCATCATCGAGCCCGCGAGTTTCGTGCGCTCGGAGTTTGACGAGGCCGTGCGCCGCATGAGCAACAGCTTCGGCGTGCAGACCACGCGCAGCGAAGTGCTTCGGCTCTCCAATGGTCTTACCGTTCATCTGGTGACCTGGGGCGGCGTTGAGCTTGTGCCAGTGGGCAATGAAGTCCGCCGCAAACTTGCCCGCAAGGAAAGCCCAGGCATTGGTATCATGTTGGATTTCCTCAATAATTTTCAGGCCTCAGCGCAGTCAGGAGCACCGATCTTTGCGCTCCGAGGTGGGCCTGGGGTGGTTTATATGTTGACGAATGATGGTACAGGCAGAGGAAGCTTTCGCCTGCTCACAATTGATGATGGCCGGTTCAGATCCTGATGTGGGCGTCGCGGGCCAGCTATCTCGCCGCGAGGCTTGTGTTTATGGTCGCGGTCTTTGCGACAATCTCGAAGGTGGCCGCGCAGGAGCCTCTCCTTGCTCCGGGTCTGCGGGATATTTCGGCTTCCTGTCTCTTCGAGCAGGGAGCTCCGGAGCGTCGCCTGCGCACTGCCGCGGTCATCGATCAAGAGCAGCAGGTGCTGTCTTCGGCCAATACGGAGCTTCTGCAGGCGGCTTTGGAGAGCGCAGTTGTAGTCGGCGGAGGACGGCTGATCGCCTGGGCGGATTCGCATGTCCTGCTTCAGTTTGGCCGAGCCGACATACAGGGTCGGCCCCGATCCGCGGATCCTTTGCTACAGGCGCGGGCGCAACTGGATGTCGTCGCCATAGCCCGGCAGCCGCGACTGGTCGGTGACCGGATCGAGGCGCAGGTTTCTCTCATCGCGACGGCTGGCGGATGTCAGCAGCCGCGCGTGACGTTGAAAACGCTTGCCGCTACCAGTGCGGACACAACGGATCTGTCCCGACTTGCAGAAGAGGTTGCGCGGCGCATCCTCAATCTGCCGGGCGATCGCCGCCCGACGGAGCTTGCTGTCTGTCCTTCGTCCCAGCGGGCGGGAAGTGGACCGTCGATGCCGTCGCAATGCGGCCGCGATGTGCAGGCGAAGTTCCTCGAGGCGTTGATCCGGAGAGAGGCCTCGGCCGAGGCGGGCGTCCGGGAGTCAATCAGTTTCCTGGACCCGGCCGGTTGCGATGCGCTCCAGAACGGAGCCCGCCTTGAAAGCTCCCTTAGGCTGAGCGGCGACCGGATTTGGCTTGAGACGCGAACGCTGCGCGGCGCGATCGTGCTTGACACCATGTCGCAGCGCGAGATCACAGGGCTGGTTTGCGATCCACGAAATATGTCGGGTATCCGCCAGTTGATGTCGCTCAGCCGAAACGCGTCCGACCTCAACTTCCGGCTGCGTGCAGAAGGTGCATTGCGGGTCGGTGCAGCCTTCGCCGCCAATCTGGAGGCGAATGTGACCGCCGAGACGCATTGCTGGATGCTCTCTAATCGCAACGCCCGCGGCGAAACTTCCATGACGGCCTATGTGTTAACCAATGCTGAGAACCCGCCGCGCCTCATTCCGGGAGAGCCTATACGCTTTCCGCAACATGGCAGCCTTGGAAGTTTTGACCGCTCGACGCCGCCGGATGATCCCGATCTCTTCCATTGCTTCGCGATGCAACGCTTTCCCGAAAGTGTGAAGCAGGCGTGGCGCGATGCCTGCGGCCAAGGATGCGCGGCCGGCGGAGCGCCAAAAGCGATGAACGCGGCGGAGATCACGTCTCTGGCGCGCCGCATGCGCGCGGAACGCGACGTTTTCGAAGCGATACTCTGGCTGAATGTCACAGATAGCTCAGCCGTTGATGTCCGCCGAAGCCCGTGAATTGGGGTGCCGACGTTAAACAGAATTCCATCCGGTATCCGCCAGACTGGGCATGACGTTACAACATCGCTCTCGGCTCAACCTCCATCGCGCTCCAGCACAGCGAGGCCATTCGTTTCTCCATACTAAAATAGTATGCGCTGCCGCCGCCCGGCGGCTGGTCGCTGTCGCGGGCGATGGGCCGGCGCGAGCAATGGCAGAGCAGCAACGTACCCACGCCACCATGGCCGACAAACACCGTCGGCACATCCGGCCGGTCAGCCAACGCCCGCGTCACGGCGCCGATGATGCGGGCCTGTACGTCCGCCG
>JBOFUS010000348.1:0-11021 GCA_051652685.1 Beijerinckiaceae bacterium | reverse complement strand
TAGGCCCAGTAGGAACCCATCGCGATGCCGAGCGTCAGGAAGATCCAGGCGGCCAGCACCCAGGGACGCACATGCCGCGCCCAGGCCGCGTCGATCCGGCCTTCGATCAGTGCCGCGATGGCGAAAGCGAAGGCGACCGAAAGGCCGACATAGCCGACATAAAGCAGCGGCGGATGGATCGCGAGGCCCAGATCCTGCAGCAACGGGTTGAGATCGCGACCCTCCATGGGCGCGGGCGTGAGCCGGTCGAAGGGGTTAGAGGTGAAGAGGATGAACATCAGGAACGCGACGCCGAGCGCGCCCATGGTCGACAACACCAGCGCCCGCAGCCTTGGCGGCAGATCGCGCCCGAAGGCCGCGACCGCGCCGCCGGACAGCGCCAGGATAAGCGACCACAGGAGCATCGAGCCCTCGTGATTGCCCCAGACACCGGTGATCCGGTAGATCAGCGGCTTCAGGGCATGGGAGTTCTCGTAGACGTTCCTGACCGAAAAATCCGACGCGACGTAGGCCTGCGTCAGACTGGCGAAAGCGAGACCGACGAGCAGGAACTGCAACGCCGCAGCCCGGTCACCCAGTGCCATCAGGCCCATGTCGCCGCGCTTCGCGCCGAGAAACGGCAGCAGCGTCTGCGCCAACGCAACCGCAAGCGCCAGTGTCAGGGCGAAATGGCCGAGTTCAACGCTCATGGCTTTGCCCCTGCCGGCTTCTTCTCGCCGTCCTTGTCGCCTTGCCAATGGCCCTGCTTCTTCAACGCATCGGCCACTTCACGGGGCATGTAGGTCTCGTCATGCTTGGCGAGCACGGTATCGGCGCGAAAGCCGCCCTCCGCCGTCAGCACGCCCTCGGCCACCACGCCCTGCCCTTCGCGAAACAGATCCGGCAGGATGCCGACATAGGTAACCGGGATTTCCGCCCCGCCATCCGTGACCTTGAAGGCAATCCGTTCACCGACGCCGCGCTCGACAGAGCCACCGGACACAAGCCCACCGAGCCGGAAACGCTCGCCCGGCCTCACCTTGCCGGCCACAACTTCGGTCGGCGAGCGGAAAAAGGCAACTGAATCGCGCAGTGCGAACAGAATCAGGCCAGCAGCGAGCGCCAGCACCACACCAACGGAGGCGATCAGGGTCAGGCGGCGCTGCTTGCGAGACATTGGCTTGCGGATCACGGGTCGAACCTCATGGCAAAGGCTTGGCAGCCTCCTCGATGGCGCGCAAGCCTTCCGCATCGTCCGCGAACTTCTGCCGCGCCTCACCGAGGATGGCAGTTGCCCGCTCCTTTTCGCCCAGCACCGTGAGCGCCCGGATGAGACGTGCCCAGTCCGTGGCCGGGCCGCCCTGCGCGGCCAACCGCTCAGCCAGCCCCTCGACCATGCTGCGGATCGCGTCGGAGCGCGCTGCCTCGGGCAAGGCCGCGATTGCATCGCCGCCGAGATTGGCGATCTGCGCACCGATCTCTGTCCGCAACGGCCCTTCCGGCAGGTCGCCGTGCAGCTCCCTGAGACGCCCCAGCGCCTGCGGCCGGTCACCTGCCTGCTCGGCGGCGAGCGCCATGAAGAAGCGGGCCTTCGCCTGCTTCGGCTCCAGTGCCAGCGCCGCCTCGAAGGCTGCGCGGGCCTCCGGCGAAACCGTGCCGTCGGCGGCAAAAACCAGCGCCTCGCCGCGCCCGGACTGGCGTTCGGCGGTAGAGCCCAAAGTCCGTATCGCCTCGCCCCAGGCTTTGGCTGCATCCGCCGCGCGGTTGAGGCGCAGATAGACCGGTGCCAGCAGCTCTTGCCCCCGGCCATCATCAGGATTCTTGGCCAAATGCGCCTCGATCTGGCGGATCATCGCCGGGAGATCGCCGCTCTGTGCCGCCTTTATCGGGTCCGCGCGGGACGCCAGTGGCATCGCCGGCATGTCCGGCTGGCCGCGCAGCGCATATGCGCCAACACCGACCAGCGGCACGAGCGCCAGGACGGCGACTGCTCCCAATCTGGCAGGCTGCGAAGACGGCGCAGCTGGCCCGGCCCCATCCTTCGCGGCAGCAAGCAGGCGTCGGGCGGCTTCAGCGCGGGCCGCCTCCGCCTCGCCGGGCGAAATCAGCCGGCGCGCTTCCTGCCGTGCAATCTCTGCCAGCTGTGCATCATAGAAACGGCGATCGTGATCGGCCGCGTCCGGCGCGCGCTTCGCAAGCGCCTGCAACAGCAGCAGGCAGGTCAGGCCCGTCATCACGGCGGCGGCGATCCAGAACATCATGGCGCTTAGATAGGGATGAATCTGTGCGGCGTCATGCGGCGTCTCGTCGTCATTTCATCACCGCCGGCAGCGTCACCCGCGCGCGCAAGCCGCCCAAGGGTGAGTCCTCCAGCACGAAGGTTCCGCCGTAGAGCTGCGCCAGATCAACCACGATGGAGAGACCAAGGCCCGATCCCGGCTTGGTCTCGTCAAGCCGCCTGCCCCGCCGTGTCGCCTCCTTGCGCTCGTCGGGCGACAGGCCGGGGCCATCGTCATCGATGGCAAAGACGAGTGCGGGGCGCTCCGGTCCGAGATCCGGTCCGGGCTCGACCGTCAGCTGCACGGCCCCGCCCGACCATTTGCCCGCATTGTCGAGCAGATTGCCCAGCAACTCTTCCAGATCCTGCTTCTCGCCCCGGAAACGCGCGCCGTCCGCGATTGTCGCAGAAAACACGATGCCGCGTCTTCCGTGAATCTTGCCGAAGGCGCGCAGCAGCCCCGCCGCTACTGGCTCCACCTCGGTTGAAGCACCCACCGAAGCGGCGCGAGCGGCAGCGCGGGCACGATCAAGATAGTATTGCACCTGGTCGCGCATAACCGTGGTCTGTTCGCGCACCTTATCAGCGAGCGGCGACTGCTCCGCATCTGCCTCGTTTACGATGACGCTGATCGGCGTCTTCAGCGCATGGGCGAGATTGCCGACATGGGTGCGGGCGCGCTCGATGATCTCGTGGTTGGCATCGACCAGCAAATTGAGCTCTTCGGCCAGCGGCGCAACCTCGCGGGGAAAACTCCCTTCGATGTGCTGGGCCTCGCCGCGCCTGATCTGGTTGACCGCGCCGCGCAAGCCCTTGAGCGGCTCGAGGCCGAAACGCACCTGCACAAGACTGACGAGCGTCAGCGCCGCGCCCAGAAAGAGGAAGGCAATCAGCAGCGCAAGGTTGAAATCCTGGATCTGCGCCCTCGCCTCCTCGGGATCGCCGGCAAGCGCCACGGCGTAGCGGCCGTCATCGCCCAGATCGATCACACGCTCGATCAGGCGCAGTTCCTTTTCGCCGGGTCCCAGAACATTGCCTTCGCGCACCCCGTCCTCCCGCGTGGGCCGGGACTGGTCGGAAAGACGCGGCAGGCGCGCGGCGAAGAGTGACTTTGATGTCCGCAACGACTGATCGCTGTCGCGTTCGGTATCGATGCGCCAGATCTGCCAATACCAGCCGGAAAGCGGCAGCTCGAAGCGCGGCTCGCCAAGGTTGCCGGGCTCCGTCCGGTCGCTTTCACCAAAGGAGGCCACGTCCGCCACCAGCGCCTTGAGATAGACGTTGAGGCGCTCGTCAAAGCCCGCCTCGACGTTGCGGCGATATAGCGTGGACAGCACAAGCCCCACGACCAGCAGGATCACGGTGCTCAGTCCGACGGCGGACAGAAGCAGGCGCGCGGCGATGGACATCGGTCGCTTCACTCTGCCGGAGTGCGGATCCGTCATGATCGGCGCACGGGGCTCGCCCGGCCTCAGCGGGCCGGCGCGGTTTCGGGCGCAGCCGCGATGTAGCCAAGGCCCCGCACGGTCTGGATGATCTCGACGCCGAGCTTCTTGCGCAGGCGGCCCACGAAGACCTCGATGGTGTTGGAATCGCGGTCGAAATCCTGATCATAGAGATGCTCGACCAGTTCCGTCCGCGATACGACCCGGCCCTGATGGTGCATCAGATAGGAAAGCAGCCGGTACTCGTGCGACGTCAGCTTCACGGCGTTGCCATCCACCACGACGCGGCTTGAGCGCGTGTCGAGAATCACCGGCCCGCAGCTGAGTTCGTTCTTGGCATGGCCGGCGGCGCGCCGGAGCAGCGCACGAAGCCGCGCGAGGATTTCTTCCATGTGGAAAGGCTTGGCGACATAATCGTCGGCACCGGCATCGAAGCCCTGCACCTTGTCGCTCCAGCGATCACGCGCGGTGAGGATCAGCACCGGCATCTTGCGCCCCTCGGCGCGCCATTTTTCCAGCACCGTGATGCCGTCAAGCTTCGGCAGGCCGATGTCGAGAACGACCGCATCGTAAGGTTCGGTGTCGCCCAGAAAATGCCCTTCCTCGCCATCATAGGCGCGGTCTACCGCATACCCGGCTTCGGTAAGGGCTGTGACGAGCTGGCGGTTGAGGTCTCGGTCGTCCTCGATGACGAGCAGGCGC
The DNA here is from genome assembly GCA_051652685.1 of Beijerinckiaceae bacterium. Taxonomy (GTDB): domain Bacteria; phylum Pseudomonadota; class Alphaproteobacteria; order Rhizobiales; family Beijerinckiaceae; genus JADCCX01. The sequence continues at coordinate 6,617 of JBOFUS010000348.1, read as the reverse complement.
ATGCGTACCCTGGCTTTAAGCGGCGATGAACGATGTCAGCGGCGGTGAATCACATCGCCGGAGCGCGCGTCGACGGTCAGCCGCCTGACCTTGCCGTCGCGATCCAGCATTGCGATCATATACACCAGTTTGCCGTCCGTCTCGCACAACCGTGCGGAAATCAGATCGGCACGGCCATCGCCCCGCGCCGACCTGACGATATCATGCAACGCAATGAGATTGTGACGCTGGACATGCTCGCGGGTTTCGTCAGCCGCGAAGCATGTCTGCTGACCTTGCGCGGGAGACGTTGTAGCGACAGCCAGAAAGAGGGCGGGAATCAGAACGCCGAACATTCCGCTCATCTGCGCCTCGCGAACTGAACTCGCCATGAATGGCAATATTGCGATCGGTGAACTGCCATGGATCACGCCCGTGGCGATCTTGCGGCATCAGCCGTCGATGCGCTTCGTCGCGACCACCCGGAAGAATGTGGACGAGATGAAGCTCGTCGCGGCAACGACCTGAAGAATCGCATCCGTCACCCTGTCGGCGTCGGTCTCGCCCACCTGATAGCCGAAGGCGGACAGCGTCACAGCTGTGAGGCCGATGAGGTTCGACCAGACCGTGCGGCTGGCGAGCATATGCTTGATGTCCTGCATGGCGCATTCCTTTTCGCTTTGGAATTCAATGGACCAGGATGGTGACGACGGCCGGATGTCCCGGGCCGGCGGCGGCGCTCACCTGGCGAATCACCAGCGCGAGTGACGTCTGGGCCGCGCCAAAGTCCGCAAGCTCGGTGGCGGTGGCGTAGAGAAGCGTGGGCTGATCGCTGGCGAGGACGCGCCTCAAAGACGCGTCGGCATAGATGCCGATCTCGTAGCGCTCCTGCTCTTCCTGGAGCGGAACCTCGGCGAGTTCCCATCCGTCGCCGCCGAAGCGGGCACGACGGACGAAGGAGATGGTGACACCGGCAGCCGATCTGCGTGCCTTTGCATGAACAGGCGCGAACGGCAGCAGTGCTGAAGGACCAGGTGTTGCGGCATAGGCCAGCGCCAGCGGATCGCCATGGTCGCTGCCTTCCGGGGAAAGCCGGTAGAGCGCTGGACGGCCCAACCTCCCCGTGCCGCGCCCCAGGGGAACCAGCGCACCGTCAAGGACCACCACCTGGCTGCCGGCTGGCTTGGCGACTCCAGCCAGGGCTTCGGAGCCCGAAAGCCCGCGAATGAAGCGGGACAGACGCCAGCGCCGCTCGCCCAGCAACTGCGCCTCGGCAAAGGAAACAATCTCCCAGCCGCCGCCGTGGGCCCGGATCGCCAGCAGCATCGTCCCTGCGAGCGCGGCTGCTTCGGAAACGGATGTGAGCGCACCTCCGGACAGGCGGATATCGAGTTTGCTGTGCCGATCAAAGCGCCAGAGTGGACCTGGCGCAAACGGGGTCAGCGTCTCGCCGACAACAGCAGCCGTCGAAACACGCTCGACCGGCTCGAAGCCCGCGCCCTCATCGTCGGACCGCCACAATGTGAAGCCTCCCGGCCAGGGGTCAGCCGCCACGGCCAGATGCTGAAGGACAGGTTCGGCGGAATCGGCCGAAAGCAGATCGAGAACCACGGCAAACGGCCGGCCGGCGAGCCGAGGGGCTGCCACCGGCGGTGGCAGCGATCTGGCTGGTGCAGAAACGGTTGACGCAACGGAAAAGCCGACCGCCTCCAACCGCCGCGTCGCGCCGGAGGTTATGCGCTGGACGAGATAGCGTCGCCCGGCGTGAACAATGCCATCACCGGGGGTAACATCCAGGCGCGACGCCGGCAGCTGGAGAGTGATCGAGTCGCGTGCTGCGCGGCCTTCCGCAAGCATCGTCTCCGCCAGATGCTGCGCCGTGGCGCGCGGGATTGCGACCGCAAGCTCCAGCACCGCCTCGCGACGGCTCGCGGGATCGTCCACTTCGGCGCGGGCCATCGCCGGACGGTAGTCCCACTCCGATTCGATGAAGGCCATGGATAGCGCCGCCGGCTGCTCGCTGGCCTGCGCGCGGGTGAGAATAGGCCGGTCGCTCCCTTCCGCGACGGCCAGATCGTCGAGTGCCAGCGGGATCGACCGCAACCCGCGCCGGCGCCGAAAGGCAAGGCTCTCGCCCTCCTGCCGCGCATCGAATCCGAAAGCGGCGGACAGCGGGTCGAGTGCGGCCCGCACCGACATGGGCCGGTCAATCGCCATCCCGTCGACAAATCCATCCACCGCAACAACGCCCGGCGTGGCGTGACCCGCATCCGCGAGGATCGTCCGGATCAGATCATCGAGCGGCGCACCTTCCAGCCGGCCGGTCAGCCAGTGGCCGGTCTGGTGGTTGCCGCTGTCGGCCCAACGGTCCGCGTGCGCGGGAAAGGCGGGGTATGGCCTCGCATCCCAGGCCCAGAGATAGATCCGCTCGGGATCAAGCATCTGACCCGCATAGGCGGTCGCCGCCGGGTTGCGCGCGGATGGCGGACCCGCGAAATGATCGATCAAAGCTGCGATCACCCGCGCTTGCGCCAGATCATCCCGGTTGCCGCGCGACAAGGGAGGTGGTCGGGACTCCGATGATTTCGGATCAGGGAACACATTCGGCCCGTTGCCACCCCGGTCCACGGCAGGGCATCCCGCCTCAAGCAGCCAGATCGGCTTCATGCGTGGCTGCCATTCGGTGGGTGAGGCACTTCGCACACCGTTCGTGCGCGGGTGATGCGCGTTGGACCACCAGGCGACGAGATCTTTCGCGCGGTAGATCCAGGGCTCATTGTGGGCACCGTCGGTGATGGGCAGGCGGCTTTGCGCGAGACGACCCGCGTCGCTGGCGTAGTACCAGTCGAACGCCTCGCCTCCTGCAACACCTGCTGCGAACAGCGCGGGATCATACGGGCTGTCGAAGGCCAGCGCATCGGCATGGGACGTGCCGTCCCGCCAGTCGCTGAACGGCGGATACCAATCGATGGCGACGGCGGCGATGTTGGCATCAGCAAACAGCGCATCGAGTGGAAAACGCACGTCCTGTCCGTTGTCGCGCACATCCGCGCCATACTCGGTCCAGTCCGCGCCATAGACGAGCTTTGTGCCAGCCCCCAGAATTGCCCGCGCTTCCGCCGCAATCTGGATGAGACCTGCGACGGCGGGGTTGACTGCGCCGGCACCACGCGCCCGCGTCAGGCCGATCAGCTCGGAGCCGATGACGAAGGCCTCGACGCCGCCGGCGGCCTTGACCAACGTGGCCATGTGCAGCGCCCAGCGGCGAAGTGTCCATTCGACCGGGCCGGCATAGATGACCGCACCATCCACCACGGAGTAATGCGCGGCACTAGCGCTGCCGAAGAGGGCCGCAATCTGCGCATCCGCCGCCGCGCCCTCGGCCGAACCCGGCCGGCCCGGCGCGGGATCAACCGTGATTCTTCCTCTCCACGGATAAGCGGGCTGCGCCGCTGCACCGGTCCAGGGATCCGGCAGCGTGTTGTCAGCCGGGACATCCATCATCACAAAGGGATAGAAGGTGACAGAGAGACCGCGCGCCCTGAGGTCGTGGATCGCGCGGATCACAGAGCCATCCGAGGGCGTGCCGCCATAGGCCGGTGCTCCTGCAACCGTGGACATCGGCATCGTATCAAGCCGCGTGAGCCCGGCAACGCTCCAGGAATAGGGCTGTGCGTCGATGGAACCAGGCTCTGCTTTCGGTAGAATCTGACATTCGCCGGCCCTGAGGTCGGTGCCAAACCACGTCACCACGAGCGCCACATGCTTCAGGTTTGGACAGAGCGCCTGCAAGGCATCGAGCGAGGCGTGCCAGTCGGTGGCGTGCGTCAGCTGCGCGCGGTTGGGCAGGCGCGAGATGCCGAGCCCGGCGCTCACCGATACCGCTGCGGGCTCATAGGCATACTCACCGGCACCCGGGATCAGGTTGATAGCCCTGATCTTCGGGCACAGCCCATGCACAGGCCGCACCACCTCGAAGCTCAGCTGCGGCAGGCGGTTGCCGAAACTGGCGAGCGGCAGGCGCTCGAACACGACATAGGCGAGGCCGCGATAGGCAGGCGCATTGCCCGCGCCCTGCTTGGCGAGGATCAACGGATCGGGCAGCTGCGCCTCCCCGCCACGATGCACCCGCATCGTCAAGCCCGTGAGGTCAAGCAGCTTGCCGTCGGCCCAGACACGGCGGACGAAGGCGATCTCGCCCTCGCAAAGGCCGATCGCGACATTGGCGTGGTACAGATAGCTTGTGTCGACGGTGGCCGACGCACGGCGCGGTGCCATGCCCTTGCCGCCGCGGGGCCGGCTGACGGAGGTCGTCGCCTCCTCGACCAGGTTTGTCGCCCAGATCACCTGACCGCCGATGCGCATTCGCCCATAGACGCGCGGGATGGGCGCACCTTCGCTGGACGCGATGCCGTTCAGATCCTTGAGGCGCGGGCCGGCGCGAAAGCGTGTCTTGGCACCACCGCCTTCCAGAGCACCGGAAGCAAGGCCGCCGAGGCTTGAGCCGAGCGCGCCGCCGATGGCACCGCCAATGGGGCCCCCGACAACGCTGCCAAGGGCCGCGCCGACCGACTGGAGAACAAGCGTGGCCATGGATCATCTCGCGGGTTGGATGGAACTGAAGAGACGTTCGAACGGGCAGCGCCTTGATGCTCCACCTTCAGGGGGAGCTGGCTCGCCACAGGCAAGACTGAGGGGGAAAGCGCCGATGGTCGGCGACGTCCCCCTCCGTCTCGCTGCGCTCGCCACCTCCCCCGGTTCGGGGGAGGATCATGGCGCGACATCCGGAAACCGGAATGCGAACGCGATGCGCCGCTCCCAATGCGACAGCGGCACCTCGCAGACGGCTGCGCCGTCATGGGCATGGATGATCCAGCCAGGCTTCGACAGGAGCCCGCAATGCTTCGCCGGAAGCCCGTCGCGCCAGCGGAAGAGCAGAACGTCACCGGGCAGCGCCTCACCGGGATCGATCTCGGTCAGGTGTCGCCGCGCGGCTTCGGCCAGCGTCTCACGGCCTGACGCTTCCGCCCAGTCCGCGCCATAGGCCGGCGGCAATTCCGGTTCCTGGCCCAGCACCTCGCGCCAGATGCCGCGCAGCAGGCCAAGGCAATCGCAGCCGACGCCCTTGAGCGAAGCCTGATGCAGGTATGGCGTGCCGACCCAGCCGCGTGCGGCGGAGACGGCGATTTCAGCGGTTGGATCATGCTCGATCATGGCTTCAGCGGGCTCCCGTCCATGCCGCCCTCGCCCTGCCGGGCGTAGGACAGGGCGAAATCATTGCCGGGGATATGCGGAAAACCCCGGAAGTTGACAGCATTGGCAAAGCGATCCCGGCAGGTCGCGAAGCGCCGGTCGCAGGCAACAGTGAGCGTGACGGCCTGACCGGCCGCCAGAGGCGCGGGCGGCGGTGCCCAGAGCGTGATCAGATCGCGCGGGCCAAGCCGCGCATGGCCCAGCACGGGGTGCTCCTCGTTGCCGACCAGCACCTTCCCCCCAGCGAAGGTCCCGGCTGCAAAGCCGGCATTCGCCGTGATCGTGAAGCTTTCCGGCGACGGCACATCGAGGATTGCGGATACAAGCCTGCGGCCGGCACCGGCGAGATCAACCGTGCAGCGCGCATCGCCCAGTTCCGCCTGGCATTGCGCCGTGTAGGAGCGACCTGTCGGCTGGTCCAAAGCATGGGCCAGCCCCCGGATCTCGGCGGAAAAGCGCTCGCCTTCGCGGCGGATTTCGCCGATGTGGCCGACGTCAAGCAGCATGCGCCGCGAGACATCGCGCCAGTCCACCAGCCAGGTCTCGACCGCTGCACCGTCCCAGCGGCCGGCGGCGACGTCTTCCTCCGCGATCACGCCGGAGCGCAGCGCACCCGCCACCTCGCCGCCGCCGACGGCAAGGCCGAGCACGGCCTCTGTCTCGGTGGCGTCCAGTCCGGACGACGCGAGATACATCGTGCCATCAAAAGCGAGATCGCGGTCGTGGTCCGTGAAGCCGTGGCGCTGGCCATCGCGGCGGACCGTCCGCCAGCAACGGCAAAGCGTGGTCGCGCCGGTGGCGAATTCGGCCGCAAGTGCGGCGGGGATGACGCTCATGGGAGCCTCCTCAGGGCGTGATCTCAATCAGCGGAATCGCCGGAATTTCACCCGCCTCGAAGGAAGCGAGGTCTATTTCCAGCCGGTCCGTGTCGAAGCGCACCGGCACATCGAACTGGAAACCAGCCGTCACCAGTGCACCGGCTGCCGGCAGTTTGCCCGGCTGGAAGGTCACGATGCCGGTCGAGAGATCGACGAGGAAATCCACGCCGGGCGCTTTCTGCAACCCCGAGACGGCGACCAGCACGCTGCCCTGCACGGGCTTGGTGATCGGCCGTGCGTAGGGAGCGAAATCCTGGCCATAGGTCTTCACCAGGGGAAAAGCGGCACGCACGCCGTCACCGGTGCCTAGTTTCTGATCGCCGGCCTGCGGTGGCTGACCGCCCGCCGAAGAGCGAAAGTCCAGCCGGTCACGGAAGCGGAAGCCATGGAGCCTCCCGCGCCGCTCCTCGAAGAAAGCAATCACCTGCGACAGGGCCGAAAGCGAGCGCACGCCATAGCCCGCATCATAGCGGCGCCTGGCATGGGCCCAGCGGGCGTTGCGCTCCT
>JBOFUS010000347.1:0-4086 GCA_051652685.1 Beijerinckiaceae bacterium | reverse complement strand
CTCGCGGATGACCCAGAAATTGTCGCCGCCGATCCCGTTCATATGCGGATAGACGACGGCGATGGTGGCGGCCACCGCGATCATCGCCTCCAGCGCGTTGCCGCCCTCGCGCAGCACGGCGAGGCCGGCGGCGGTTGCGGCCTTGTGCGGCGCGGCAACGGCGGCGCTCCCGAAGCTTGGCGTATTCATAGTGCCTCCCGGCGAGCGCGCGATTGTGTTTTTCTATGCCGCGCCTGATGTTCCGCGCGGTCTTGTGATGCGTCGCCGGCGTTTGCTATAGGCGAAGCGTTCCGCCCTCAAGGGCGACCCCGGAGAAACATCCGCATGGCGCGCCGCATCAACACCCGCAACCTGATCACCATCGCCTCGGTCGCGGTGCTCGTGGGCGCGGAGATCCTCGGCGCGGCGCTCGCGCTCGGCTGGGCACTCGGTGGCCTGCTGGAGCTGCCCGAACTGTGGCGGCAGGGGCTGATTGTCGCGTTCCTGCTCGCAGGCTTCTACGCGGTCTACCGCTTCTTCATGCATGCGGCGACGGTGGAGCCGATTTTCGAGAAGGGGTGAGGCCCAAATCGAACCGCCGGCCCTCATCGGACCGGCGGCTGCCTGTTCTCCCATGAATCTTCCCGTGTCGCCTTTGGCTCAGTGGAGCGTCTGCCCGCCCACGCGCTTTTTCAGCTTGGCGATCTCATCCTTCAGTTGCAGCTTGCGTCGTTTCAGTCCTGTCAGTCGCTGTTCGTCTGAAGCCGGGTGTTGCAGTGCTTCAGCGATTTCGTGATCAAGCGTCCGGTGCTTGCGCTCCAGTTCGGCAAGATGCGTCTCAAGGGACATCGGCTATCCTCCTTCGTTGGGACCGATGCCGGCTAAGCTGACACGAAGGCGGATCGATGTCCAAAGAGTTCGATTCTGCATTGCATCAATTCGCAATATGAAATGCGCGCGCTTGACGCCGGGCGGCTTCGCGGGGAAAGACTCGATGGCACAGATGCGTGGGGAGCGCCTCGACACCATCACATGAGCGACAATCTCGACACGGATGAAGCAGCAACGCTTTCGCGCGAACTTCAGGTGCTGATGCAGGAGCATCGCGACCTCGACGCGGCGATCTTTGCGCTCGAGAAGGTTGGCACGCCCGACCAGTTGCAGCTTCAGCGGCTGAAGAAGCGCAAGCTGCTTCTGAAGGACCGTGTCGTGCAGATTTCCGGCAAGCTGCGCCCCGACATCATCGCCTGAGGCCATCAATTGACCAACAAAACCGACGTAAAGGTCGCGATCATCATGGGCAGCCAGTCGGACTGGGCCACCATGAAACACGCGGCCGACACGCTGGCCGAGCTCGCTGTCACGCATGATTCGCTGATCGTTTCGGCCCACCGCACGCCCGACCGGCTGGTCACATTTGCGAAGGGTGCGAAGGCCGCAGGCTTCCAGGTGGTCATTGCAGGCGCAGGTGGTGCGGCGCATCTGCCGGGCATGGTGGCGGCGATGACCGAACTGCCGGTCTTCGGCGTGCCCGTCGAATCAAGGGCGCTGTCGGGCGTCGACAGCCTCTACTCGATCGTTCAGATGCCGGCGGGCGTTCCCGTCGGCACGCTGGCCATCGGCAAGGCGGGCGCGATCAACGCCGCGCTGCTGGCTGCGGCCGTCCTCGCACTGAACGACGCGGCACTGGCTGATCGCCTCGCCCGCTGGCGCAAGTCACGGACGGATGCCGTGGCGTTGCGGCCCGTGGACGAGCAAGGCACCTGAACCATGGCTGAGCCGCTGAAGCCCGGCGATGTGATCGGCATTCTTGGTGGCGGCCAGCTGGGGCGTATGCTGGCGCTCGCGGCGGCGAGGCTGGGCCTTCGGTGCCACATCTATGCGCCGGAAGCTGACAGCCCGGCGTTCGATGTGGCCTGGCGCAAGACCGTCGCCTCCTACGCGGATGAGGTGGCCCTGCGTTCCTTTGCAGCAGATGTCGCCTGCGCCACCTTCGAGTTCGAGAACGTGCCGGCAAAGGCCATCGAGATCATCGCGCAGCGCACACCTGTGCGCCCCGGGGCGAGCGCGCTCGCCGTTTGCCAGGACCGGCTGGCAGAAAAGACGCTGGCTGGCGAAACAGGTGCGGCGACGGCCGCCTTCGCCATGGTGGACAATGCCGCCGATCTTGCGGCCGCGCTGGCGCATCTTGGCTTGCCAGCGGTGCTGAAGATCCGCCGCTTCGGCTATGACGGAAAGGGCCAGTTCGTGATCCGCCGGGCGGAGGAACAGGAAGCCGCGCTGCTTGCGATGGGTGGACAGCCTGCCATCCTCGAAAGCTTCGTGCCGTTTGTCCGCGAGGTGTCCGTGGTCGCCGCGCGCGGGCTCGATGGTGTGGTGAAAGCCTGGCCCGTGACAGAGAACGAGCACCGCGACCAGATCCTGCGCCGCTCCATCGTACCGGCGCATCTGCACCCCGCGACGGCACGGCAGGCCCTCGATATCGCGGCAGCACTCGCCCGCGCCATGGAGTACGTCGGCGTCTTCGCAGTCGAGTTCTTTGTGATCAACGATGCTGCCGGAGAGCGCGTGCTCGTCAACGAGATCGCGCCGCGCGTGCACAACTCCGGACACTGGACGCTGGACGGGGCGGATACCTCGCAGTTCGAGCAGCATATCCGCGCCGTCGCCGGCCTGCCGCTGGGCTCCACCGCACCGCGTGCGTCTCGCATCGAGATGACCAACCTGATTGGTGGCGACGCGGCGGACTGGACAAGGCTGCTGGCAGAGCCCGGCGCGCAGCTTCATCTTTACGGCAAGGGCGAGATGCGCGCCGGACGCAAGATGGGGCATGTAACGCGCCTTTTTCGGGAGTAAGCCGCCTTCGAGCGGTGGACATGCGCCACGTTCTCTGTTACGCGAACCTCAATTCGGTGCTGGGCGTCTGCCCGGCCCCTTACATTTTCGTCGCTTGCCGACGGGTTCACTCATTCCGGAAGGATCAGATCCAGGTGCAGGTTCTTGTTCGCGACAACAATGTTGATCAGGCGCTTCGTGCGCTGAAGAAGAAGATGCAGCGTGAAGGCATCTTCCGCGAGATGAAGCTGCGCGGCCACTACGAGAAGCCTTCGGAGAAGAAGGCCCGCGAGAAGGCGGAAGCGGTTCGCCGCGCCCGCAAGCTCGCCCGCAAGCGCGCCCAGCGTGAGGGTGGCCTTCCGGCGACACCGTCGCCCGCTGCAGCAGCCGCTGCTGCCGCAGGTGGTCGTCGCTGATTTTCCCATGGCCGTGCTCTGGCCATGGTTCATCGGATCTTAAAGCGCTCGTGTGAGAACACGGGCGCTTTTGCATTGTGCGATTCGGCCCGGCCGTTTCTTGCGAGGATGCCTGAATTGATGCGCACGACCCTTTCCGTCCCAACCGGCATGCCGCGCCGCGCGCCGCGCCTTGCGGCATTGGCGCTGGTGTTGGGCCTGGCAGCCTGCGAAACAATCGGCGGCGGTGTGCAGACCGGTGGTGCGCGGGGACCGCAGGTGGCGGAGCTTGACGACCCCAACAATGCGAATCCGAACGCGGCAACCAACAACATTGGCTCGCTGACGGAGGTTATCCGCGCCAACCCAAGCGATGCCACGGCCTACAACACACGAGGCGCGGCCTATGCACGGGCTGGCCGTTTTGCCGAGGCGATTGCCGACTTCAACAAAGCTGTTCAGCTGGACGCCAATCTGGCACCTGCCTTTCTCAACCGGGGGCTTGCCAGCCGGCAATCGGGCCGTGGCGATCAGGCCATGGCGGACTTCAACCGTGCGCTCTCGATCGATCCCGGCTACGCAGCCGCCTTCCTTGCACGCGGCAACCTGCAGCGCGGTCAGGGCGACAACGACAACGCCATCGCCGACTACAACCGCGCCATCCAGCTGAACCGCGAGGGCGCTGAGGCCTATCACGGGCGCGGGCTGGTCTATCAGCGACAGGGCGACCACCAGCGTGCCATTCAGGATTTCGACGCTGCCATCGACCGCAACCCCTATGTTGCGCCTCCTTACATCGGCCGTGGCCAGAGCCTGACGGTTGCGGGAAAGTTTGATAAGGCGGTGGAGGATTTCAACGCCGCCCTCAACATCGACA
>JBOFUS010000346.1:0-21783 GCA_051652685.1 Beijerinckiaceae bacterium | reverse complement strand
CCGACTCCCCCCACCTGAACGAGCGCGGCAAGGCGCTGATGGGCCAGATCTTCATGCTGGAAAGCGCCATCGTGGACGGCGCGGGTCAGGTCCGGATCGGCGACAGCGTCTGGCGTGTCACCGGGCCCGAGCTTCCTGTGGGCGCCCGCGTCCGTATTGACGGCCTCGATGGCGCAACACTGACCGTGACGCCCGCCTGACCACGGCTTTAACCTCGCCGAGACTCACCCTACATGGAGGGTATGCCTCGTCCGACATCACAGAAGCCTGGCCGCACCTCGCGTGGCGTGTCCATGGGCATGAACCAGGAAGCGCCTTCACTGCCGCAAGCCTCGAAGCGCGCGCCGAAATCGGAGCTTCCGTCCATCGACGAAGCGATGAAGCGCTTTCTTGCGCCGGTCGGTTCCAACAGCGAATGGACGCCGGACGAGGTCTATGCGCCGGCCACATCAACTGGCGGCTTCGGCGAAGCGCCTCAAGCGGGATTCGACATTGGAACGCCGGCGAAGGTCGACAGTCTGGACGATGCCTTCGCCGCCGCGCTTGGTCTCTATGCCTCCACCGGCACCGAAGGCGCGACATCGGGCGCGGATGCGACGCTGAAGGCGCTGGAAGCCATGATCCGCGACGGCCACCCGGCCTTTCGCGGCAAGGTGAGCTGGGAGCCGCACCGGCCGGAACGGCCCGAGAAATGGGAGGGCGGCCGGCCCTTCGTGATGAAATCACCCTTCGAGCCCAAGGGCGACCAGCCGGCCGCGATCGCCGAACTGGTCGAAGGCATCAGCCGTCACGAGCGCGACCAGGTGCTCCTGGGCGTCACGGGCTCCGGCAAGACCTTCACCATGGCGAAGGTGATCGAGGCGACGCAGCGCCCGGCAGTAATCCTTGCGCCCAACAAGACGCTGGCGGCCCAGCTCTACAGCGAGTTCAAGAATTTCTTTCCAGAGAATGCCGTCGAGTACTTCGTCAGCTACTATGATTACTATCAGCCCGAGGCCTACGTGCCTCGCTCCGACACGTACATCGCCAAGGAAAGCTCGATCAACGAGCAGATCGACCGGATGCGCCACTCCGCCACGCGCTCCCTGCTGGAGCGCGATGACGTGATCATCGTGGCGTCAGTGTCCTGCATCTACGGCATCGGCTCGGTGGAAACCTACACCGCCATGACCTTCGGCCTGAAGGTCGGCGAGAAGATCGAGCAACGCCAGCTGATTGCTGATCTGGTGGCGTTGCAATACAAGCGCTCGCTGGTTGATTTCACGCGCGGCACATTCCGGGTGCGCGGCGATACAATCGATCTCTATCCCGCACACTACGAGGACAGGGCCTGGCGCATCGCGTTGTTTGGAGACGAGGTGGAGTCGATCAGCGAGTTCGACCCGCTGACGGGTGCCAAATCCGCCGATCTTGCCTTCGTCAAGGTCTACGCCAACAGCCACTATGTGACACCGCGCCCGACGTTGCAGCAGGCCTCGAAGGGCATCAAGGAAGAGCTGAAATTCCGGCTGGAGGAGCTTTACCGCACCGGCCGCCTGCTGGAGGCGCAGCGGCTGGAGCAGCGCACGCAGTTCGATCTGGAGATGCTGGAGGCCACCGGCTCCTGCCAGGGCATCGAGAACTATTCGCGTTATCTCACGGGCCGCAAGCCGGGAGAGCCGCCGCCGACGCTGTTCGAGTATCTGCCCGACAACGCGCTTGTCTTCACCGACGAGAGCCATGTCACCGTGCCGCAGATCGGCGGCATGTACCGGGGCGACTTCCGGCGCAAGGCAACGCTGGCCGAGTACGGCTTCCGCCTGCCGTCCTGCATGGACAACCGGCCGCTGCGCTTCGAGGAATGGGAAGCGATGCGCCCGCAGACGGTGCATGTGTCCGCCACACCTGGCAAATGGGAGATGGACCGCACCGGTGGTGTTTTCGCAGAACAGGTCATCCGCCCCACCGGCCTGATCGATCCGCAGGTGATCATCCGCCCGGCGCGCGCGCAGGTCGATGATTTGCTGGGTGAAGTGAAGGAGGTGGCGCTTGCCGGCTACCGGACGCTCGTCACTGTGCTTACCAAACGCATGGCCGAGGATCTGACGGAGTATCTGCACGAGAACGGTGTGCGCGTGCGTTACATGCACTCCGACATCGAGACGCTGGAGCGCATCGAGATCATCCGCGATCTGAGACTTGGCACCTTCGATGTGCTGGTCGGAATCAACCTGTTGCGCGAGGGCCTCGATATCCCCGAATGCGCGCTTGTTGCCATTCTGGATGCTGACAAGGAAGGCTTCCTGCGCTCCGAGACGAGCCTGGTGCAGACCATCGGCCGCGCCGCGCGCAACGTCGACGGACGTGTGATCCTCTACGCCGACCAGATGACCGGCAGCATGGAGCGCGCCATCGCCGAGACGGACCGCCGGCGGGAGAAGCAGGTGGCCTACAACACACTGCACGGCATCACGCCCGAAAGCGTCAAGCGGGACATCTTCGACATCCTCAACTCCGCGTATGAGCGTGATCGCGTCACCGTGGATGCTGGCATTGCCGGCAAAGGAAACGAAGCGGCAACGGTCGGCCATAACTTCGAGGCGGTCATTGCCGAGATCGAGAAGCGCATGCGCGAAGCAGCTGCCAATCTTGAATTCGAGGAAGCCGCGCGGCTGCGCGATGAGCTGAAACGTCTTCGCGCCACCGAACTGGCTGTGTTCGAAGACAGCGGCGTGCGGCAGGCAACGGTCAAGGCAAAGGCCGGAGGCTCGGGTGCGGGGCGCTATGGCCGCGCCGGCAACCTGCCGCCGCCCTCGGCCAAGGTGGCAAAACCCGGCCTCGACAGCATGGGGCCGGGTACGGATCGCGAGGTTCCGCTGGGTGCCGAGGTCCGCACGAAGGGTGGCGGTCGACCGATTCGGAAGCGGTGATCTTGCAGTCACGCAATAGTTGCAGGGATATTGCATAAGAATTCTGGCTTTTATGTTCAAACCTCTTGTTCACTCGTATTTTCAGGTCTTTTACATGTGATCCATTGATCCAATTGAAAGGTTAATCATCGCTGTTAGGATTTGTTAAAGCGTTCTTAACCATTGTCTCGCAGTTTGACACGTGTTGACTGGATCAGGGACAGGTGTCCCCGAAAGTTGGGCGTGGGCGGAGATCGAAAAGCGCTGCGAATGGTCGTCCCCGCCTTTACCGAGGCGGATGAAGCTGATCGCGCGTTGGGCAAGTTGTGGCGCGCGTCGAACAGGCAGCAGAGCAGCACGACACTTGATGATCTTGCGCATATCGCACCAGCCTTGCTGGAAAAGCTCAGCTACGCTTTCGAGGTATCGGGAAAGCGCCTCAGCGAGATCGACCAGACTCCCGGCCTGAGTGACAACTCGGCCGCCGAGCGGCTTGCAAAGCGCATGGCAAGGCTGTTCCGCCGATTCGAGGAAACCTTCGATCATCTGAGCGTCGGCGTCATGATGATCGATACCCATGAGCGTATCCAGCTCTGCAACCGGACGGCACGCGAGGTCATGGGGTTCCCGGAGGAGCTGATTGCGCGGAAAGCACTCTGTTCCGAGTTGCTGGAATACCAGTTTGCACAAGGCGAGTTCAACGGGATGGAGCCGACCGTTCGCTCATGGTTCCATGACAGCAAGAGGTTTGGAGGCCCAGAATATTATCGGCGGCAGCGGCCAAATGGCACGATCGTGGACGTCAGCACGGTCCATCTACGCTACGGTGGTGCTGTCCGGACCTACACCGACGTCACCGAACAGGTGAAGCGGGAAGCTGCGCTCGCAGCGCGGGAAGCCGAGTATCGCGGCATCTTCGAGAATGCCATCGTCGGCATGTACCGTTCCCATCCCGATGGCCGGCAGCTGCGCGCCAACCCCATGCTGGTCAGGCTGAACGGCTACGACAGCGAGGAGGAGATGCTCGCCTCCGTGAACGACATCGCCAGGGAATGGTATGTCGATCCCAACAGGCGTGACGAGTTCAAGCGCCAGATGGCCGAGCACGGCCGCGTCACGGATTTCGTCTCCGAGATCTACCGCCACAAGACGCGGGAACGCATCTGGATCTCTGAAAGTGCATGGCTCGTCACCGATGCGAATGGCGAAACCTGGTACGAGGGCATGCTGGTCGACGCCTCCGAGCGGATCAAGGCCGAGCAGCGGATCGCCTATCTTGCAATGCACGATCAGGCGACCGGCCTTGCCAACCGGATCCGCCTGATCGAGAAAGCCGGCGAGGCGCTGTCCGCTGACACTGCCAACCGTGTCGCAGCGTTCCTGATTGATCTCGACGGTTTCAAGACCATCAACGATACGTTTGGCCATGCGGCTGGCGATGATCTGCTGGTACAGGTGGCGCAAGCGTTGCGAAACATCTCCAAGCTCGGCGATATTGTTGCGCGTTACGGCGGCGACGAATTCGTCATCCTGCGTGTTGGCGGCGAGGAAACACTCGCAGAACTGGGCGTTTTCGCGGCTGAACTGGTGCAGCGGCTGGCGCGACCCTTCTTCATCGGGTCCAAGCCCATGAAGATCGGTGGCAGCGTTGGCGTCGCGGTTGGTCAATCGGGGAAGATCACGGCTGGTGAGTTGCTGAAGTCAGCCGATGTCGCGCTCTACCGTGCCAAGGCCGACGGCAAGCAGACCTATCGCTTCTTCGATCCGGTCCTTCTGGCGGCCGAACAGGCACGGCTCGATCTTGAGGCCGACCTTCGGCTGGCGCTGGCGACGGGCTCGTTCGAGTTGCACTATCAGCCGATCGTCGCGCTGCCATCGCGCAAGATCGCTGCCTACGAGGCGCTCATTCGCTGGGTGCATCCGGTGCGCGGCCTGATTTCGCCGGGCGAGTTCATCAGCCTGGCCGAGAGCAACGGATTGATGATGCCTCTCGGCGACTGGATCCTCGAGGCGGCCTGCCGGGAGATCGTCCGGGTGCCCGGCGGCGTCCCGGTTTGTGTCAACGTATCGCCCGTCCAGCTGAAAGATCCGCAGTTCGTCGATGATTTCGCAGCCCGCATGAAGCGACACGAGGTCAAGCCGTCGCGGCTTGTCGTCGAGATCACAGAATCAGTTTTCATGGGCGACGAGGTGGGCGTGATGGCCGCCCTCAACAAGCTGCGGGCACTGGGCGTCGCCATTGCGCTCGACGATTTCGGCACGGGCTACTCGGCACTCAGCTACCTGCAGCGTTTCAGCTTCGACCGGATCAAGCTTGACCGCAGTTTCGTGCGTGATGCGCGCCGCCGCTCGACCAGCGGCGCCATCACCCGCGCGATACTGGGACTCGGCCGCGATCTGGGCATTCCCATCGTCGCCGAAGGCATCGAGACCGAGGACCAGCTGCCGCTGCTGGTCGAGCATGGCTGCGCCTTCGCGCAGGGCTATCTCTTCGGCAGACCGAGGCCACTCCGCGACTTTGCCAGCTGATCGCCCGGTTTTCTACGTGTTTCGACGGAGTTGAAGAGCGGGCCAAAGGCCTGACCGTCGCCCCGCACCGATTGGCGGCGCACAGGGGAAATTCGCCGCATGGTCACCCGCGTCGCTACCGTCGCATTTGAGGGCATCGAGGCCCGGATGGTCGACGTGCAGGTTCAGGTCACCTCCGGCAATGTGGCCTTCGTGCTGGTAGGCCTGCCGGACAAGGCGGTGGCCGAATCAAAGGAGCGCGTGCGTGCCGCCCTCACCGCCTCCGGCCTTGCGCTGCCGGCGCGGCGGATTGTGGTCAATCTCGCGCCGGCGGACTTGCCCAAAGAGGGTTCGCACTACGACCTGCCCATCGCACTTGGCGTGATGGCCGCCATCGGCGCGCTGCCGTCCGATGCGCTGGGTGATTTCGTGGCGCTGGGCGAACTGGCGCTTGACGGAAATCTGACGGCGGTCGCGGGCGTTTTGCCGGCGGCTGTGGCAGCCAATGGCGAAGGCAAAGGGTTGATCTGTCCCGCAGCCTGTGGTGGCGAGGCAGCCTGGGCGGGTGGCGACATCGATGTTCTTGCCCCCGTCTCGCTGCTCCAGCTCGCCAATCACTTCGCCGGTGTGCAGACCATGGCGCGGCCAACGCCGCGCATTGCCGCAGATTCCGTGGAACTCCCCGATCTCCGCGACATCAAAGGGCAGGAGAGCGCCAAACGCGCGCTCGAGATCGCGGCGGCCGGTGGGCACAATCTGTTGTTCAGCGGGCCTCCCGGCGCAGGAAAATCGATGCTTGCGGCGCGCCTGCCTTCGATCCTGCCACCGCTGGCGCCGCGCGAGTTGCTCGAAGTGTCCATGGTCCATTCGGTCGCCGGCACCCTGGCCGAAGGCGCAATCTCCGACCGCCGGCCTTTCCGCGCGCCACACCATTCCGCCAGCATGGCAGCGCTGACGGGCGGGGGCGTCCAGGCGCGGCCGGGCGAGGTGTCGCTCGCCCATCACGGCGTGCTGTTTCTCGACGAGTTGCCGGAGTTTTCACCGCAGGCGCTGGACAGCCTGCGCCAGCCGTTGGAGACCGGCTCCGTCGCTGTTTCCAGAGCCAATCACCGCGTCACTTACCCCGCGCGCTTCCAGCTGATTGCGGCGATGAACCCCTGCCGCTGTGGCCGCGCGACGGAGCCGGGCTATGCCTGCAAGCGCGCGCCGAACGAGAAATGCATGGCGCAGTATCAGGCGCGTCTCTCCGGACCGTTTCTTGACCGAGTCGATCTGGCCATCGAGGTGCCGGCCGTCTCCGCCGCTGATCTGGTGCTGCCTGCGCCGCGCGAAGGTTCGGCCGAGGTACGCTTGCGGGTGACCCGCGCGCGGGACCGCCAGCGCGAGCGCTACGCCGCATTGGGTCTCCACACCATTGCCACCAATGCCGCCGCGCCACCAACAGTGATCGAGGAAGTCGCGCGGCCGGATGCGCCCGGGCAAGCCCTCATCAAAGATGCGGCGGAGCGGATGCGGCTGACCGCGCGTGGCTTCCACCGCGTACTCAAGGTCGCGCGCACCATCGCCGATCTCGACGGCGTGAGCGATGTAGGACGCATTCACATCGCAGAAGCCTTGTCCTACCGCGCGATGCACGAGCGGATCGCAGGCTGAGCAGCATTACCAGGCGCTGTTGTCGGCAAGCCGGAGGTTCGGCCAGTCTTTCGCGCCGTCCTTCAGCAGATCTCCTGTGGCTTCCTTCGTCCACTGCATGCCCACGATACCCAGCCGCTTTGCCCCTGAGATGGTGTTGCCGACGAGTGTGGCGCGGCCAGCCCCGGGGGAGACGGATATCTCGATGCCGTTGCCACACTCGCGCAGCGTGTTGCCGGTCGCCGTCACATCCCTGAGCGATGGCCCCCAACCGAGTTGCAGGCCGCAGCGTTCGGCACGCTCGACGACGTTGCCAGTGATCGCTGCATCGCCTTCCACAAAAATCCCCTTGCCGCCGCCGGATGAACCGTCGCTGGCATGTTTGCCCATGCGGATGTTGCGGATCAGGTTGCCTGTCACGCTCGCCAGCCTTCCGCCATGATCGGCGAAGTTGGTGACCTCGATCCCCACCCATGCACCGTCGACGATGTTGCCGCTGATCACGGTGCCGTCGAACGCGAACTCGGAATAGAGCGCCACCTCGCCGCAACTGGCGATGTTGTTGTTGGCGACCGTGACATTCGCGCCGCCGTTGTTCCTGACCGCCGTATAGGCGGCGCGGCGGATGACGTTGCCCTCCACGATGACACCGCCGGCGCGATAGAGCCCGATGGCGTTGCCATACTCGCCGCTGCCGCCGGCGGTGTTCCTCGTATCGAGAATGCGGTTGGCGCGGATGATCGATCCATCGTCACCCTTGGCCGAGCGCCAGACCATGATGCCGTTCTCGCCGGCGCGCTCGACAAGATTGCCGTCGATGGTCAGGCCGCGGCTGTCATTGGCGAAGAGCGCGCCGCGCCCGATGTCGGCAAAGCGGCTGGCCGTAATGCGCCCGCCGCAACGCTCCAGCAGCAACCCGTTGCCGCCGAAGCGGGCGAAAGCGCAATCGTCGATGCGGAGGTCCGCGATGTCCTGGAAACGGACAAGGCCCTTGTCGCGCCCGCCGCTGCGTCCCGCCCCGTCGAAAGTGACACCTTCCAGCGTGATGCGCTCGGCCTTGTTCGCGGAAAGAAGTGACCCATCGCCGACAAGCGCCATCCGGGATTTACCCGGCTGTCCCACCAGATGCGCGCCGTCCGCCAGCCGCAGGCCATTGGCCACCGTAAGCCCCGAAGGCACGCGCCACGGCCGCCCGGCACGCGTGGCCTCGTCGATCTCTCGCTGCACGCGGGCAGTGTCAGCGTGAGTCTGTGCGTGTGCGGCAGGCGAGAAAGCCGCCACCCCAAGCTGTGCGAGAATGAGACGCCGCGATACCATCATGACCCCACGGTGCAAGCGCGAGGCCATCTTTATGCGGACTTCACCGGGAACTGATCTGCAACTGCGGTATCCATTCGCAATCGAGCTTCAGCGCCTTCGTGAGCGCATTAAGCTCCATGCGGCCGGTCTCCTTGTGCATGTTCGCACATTCCGTGAATGCACCGAGCTTCACGCCATCCTGTCTGATCTGGAGCCAGTCGACGATCTGCGCCGCTGTGAATGATATCTTCGCGCCCGGTTGCAGAACCGGGGGCAGATTCTTGTCCGATGAGATGATGGTTGCCTTGTTGGACTCGCCGATCGGGATGATGAACGCGGCCTTCTGGACCGTGCGATTGATGCCGGTGACCCAGACATAGCTCGTGGCGTCGGCGTGTTTGACGGCAACCTTGGCCCGAAACGAGTCTGCCCGATTCGCCGGATCGACAGCGCGGCTGAAGAATTCATCATAGCTCTGCCGCGCCCGATTGATTGCCTGCTCCATGACCGGATCACCGGCATGAAGGGCCGCGCCCACGTCCGCTGCGGACTGCATCTCGTAAAACTGCCAGCCGCCGTAAGCCAATGCGGCAAAGGCAATCATCGCGATACCCTTGATTTTTCGCTTTTTCGGATCTGCCTGCGCGCTCATTTTCCAGTTCTCCGTTGAACAGAAACAGTCCTGAAAGTTCAGTCTTCAAGTATTTTGCGGGCCCGCAGCCACGAGCAATCAAGCCTGGCCCCAGCCTCGATCTGCTTCACGGCCTCTGCTCCCAATCCCGCAGCAATAGCGCAGCCGGTATAGTTTCCACGCACTGCGCCTTCCGCCGTGCGGTAGGTCCAGTCGTTGACCTCATCGATTGTGAAGCGGATTCTCTGTCCTGAAGCGTAGCCCTTGATCATGTTCGGCTCGTTGGCCAGACGCCCGATAAAGGCACCGGGTTTTTCCGGATCGTTCCGCAGCGCCCCCACCCAGATGTTCTCGGTCAGGCCGTCACTTGTCATCGGCATCTTGACGACGAAATTGCTCTCGCCGGCCTGTGCAGCTGCGCCCGCTGCGAAGAAGTCCTTGAGGGTTCCGCGCGCAAGCTTGCGCGCTTCCGCCAGAAGCTCGTCGCCGGTACGGACAAGCACAACATTTGAATCATCGGTGGGAAGCACAGAGGCTGCCGCTGGTTGATGAGGTATCGCGGCGGTTACAACAGAATCTGCAGCTGGCGTCTTCGTGATCGGAAGCGATGCCTTCGGCGCAGGATTGGTATGCTTGGGCGCTGGAACCTGCGCCAAGGCTGGTGCCGCAGGAGCTTTTACAGCCGATTTTGGTTGCTCAGGTTGCGCCTTCTTTGTCCCCTCAGGCTTCAGCGGCGTCATGTCATCATCTTCGACTTCCGCAGAAGAACGTTCCACCGGAAGGAAGCTCTTCTGTTTCGCGCTTCCGATCACGACGAAGCGCGATACGCCGCCCGGTTGTCCAGCATTGTCGTTGGCGAAAGCCGCGTTGCCTGCAAGCAAGGGAGGAGCAAGGAAGCAGGCCAGGAAAAA
Source organism: Beijerinckiaceae bacterium (assembly GCA_051652685.1). Lineage (GTDB taxonomy): Bacteria > Pseudomonadota > Alphaproteobacteria > Rhizobiales > Beijerinckiaceae > JADCCX01. The sequence continues at coordinate 11,914 of JBOFUS010000346.1, read as the reverse complement.
CCGCGAACAAGATGTGCTCGATGGCATAGATAGCCCTCCCGACAAGACCGATGTTGGTCAGTGTGCCGGGAGGGCAGTTTCTGCCCGGTGAAGCTTCAGGGCATCGTCGGGAATACCTGACAGCCAGGTTAATTCTTGATCAACTGATACGCAGGCGTTGTCAGGAAGTCTGCGAAGTCTGGAGCAAGGCTGAGTTCCTTGAAGAGCTTGGCGGCCTCCGGGAAGCGGCCCCTGTCATAGGTCTCCGCGCCGATCTCGCCGCGCACCTTGGCGAGCTCTTCGTCATAGACCTTGCCGAACCAGTCACGCGTGACCTTGACGTTGCCATCCAGCTCCACGCCGTAGGCCACGAACTGCCAGATCTGCGCGCGGCTGATCTCGGCGGTCGCGGCATCTTCCATCATGTTGTAGATCGGCACCGCGCCGCGTCCGCGCAGCCAGGCTTCCATGTACTGGACGCCGACGCGGATGTTCTCGCGGAAGCCGGCTTCCGTACGCGTGCCGACATGGACCTCCAGCAGATCCTTTGCAGTGATCGCCACATCCTCGCGCTTCTTGTCGAGCTGGTTGGCGGCGGGCATCAGGCGGTTGAAGACCTCCATCGCCACCGGCACGAGGTCCGGGTGCGCCACCCAGGTGCCGTCATGCCCGTTGCCGGCCTCGCGCTCCTTGTCTGCCTTGACGCGGGCAAAAGCGGCAGCGTTGGCTTCCGGGTTGTTCTTGATCGGGATTTGCGCCGCCATCCCGCCCATGGCGAACGCGCCGCGCCGGTGGCAGGTCTTGATCAGCAGCAGCGAATAGGCGTTGAGAAACGCCTTGCCCATGGTCACCTGGCTGCGGTCCGGCAGCACGTAGTCCGCGTTCTTGGCCAGCTTCTTGATGAAGGAGAAGATGTAGTCCCAGCGGCCGCAATTGAGGCCGGCCATGTGGTCCTTCAGCTCGAAGATGATCTCGTCCATCTCGAACGCCGCCGGCAGCGTCTCGATCAGCACCGTGGCCTTGATGGTCCCGACCTTGAGGCCGAGCTTCTCCTGCGCGTGGACCATGACGTCGTTCCACAGCCGCGCTTCCAGATGGCTCTCCATCTTCGGCAGGTAGTAGTAGGGGCCGGAACCGGCGGCGATGGCCTTCTTCGCGTTGTGGAAGAGATACATGCCAAAATCGAAGAGCGAGCCGCTCAGCGCCTCGCCATCCACCATGATATGCTCTTCCATCAGGTGCCAGCCGCGCGGGCGGACGATGAGTACGGCCGGGTTGGGGCCGAGCTTGTAGGCCTTGCCGGTGGTGGCGTCGGTGAAGTCGAGCTTGCCGTCCCAACGGTCCTTGAGGTTGATCTGGCCCTCGATGCAGTTGGTCCAGGTCGGCGAATTGGCGTCCTCGAAATCGGTCATGAAGACCTTCGCGCCGCAATTCAGCGCGTTGACCACCATCTTGCGGTCCGTTGGCCCGGTGATCTCGACGCGGCGGTCCTGAAGGTCGGCGGGAATGGGCGCGACCTTCCAGTCGCCATCGCGCACATGCTTCGTCTCGGCCAGGAAATCCGGCGTATCGCCGGAGTTGAAACGCTTCTGTCGCTCGGCGCGCAGGCTGAGCAGGCGCCTGCGCGTTGCATCGAAGTGCTTGTGCAGATCAGCAATGAAAAGCAGCGCTTCGTTGGTCAGGATCTCGTCGAACCGCGCGTTCAGCGGTCCGCGGATGGCGATGATCGGGTTCTCGGTGGCCATGTCAGTCTCTCCCGGCTGTGGTGAACCGGGACATAGCGCGAAGACCGGGATTTGACGATATGAAACAGGTGGCAAGAATTATTGCCGCAAAGGCAAGAATGCCCCCCCTCGGGAGTGATCAGGAGCGGCTACTTGCCCGCGACATCATTGCCGAAGAGGCGCGGCAGCCTTGGTGCAAGCTCACGCGCCAGAGCACCGGCAACATTTGCGTAGTCATCGGTCCACAAGAGCTTCTTCACGGCCGGATCAGGCAATCTCCAGCCATTCTGGCTGAGCAAGCCGGCAATACGGTCAGGCTCGCGCGCCATGGCCACGACCTGGGTGTCCACTGCGAAAACCCTCTTCGCGTTGGCGCTGCCCGGAACAGCCCAGATAGCGCCGGTCGCCACCGCAAGGCCATTGGCCAGACCACTGGCCTCTGCCACGGACTGGATATCCATGTAGCGGTTGGAAACATGGGCAATGATCATCCCGCCAGGTGCCAGCCGCGCGGCAAAGTTCGCGAAGGCTTCCTGCGTCAGCAGATGCGCCGGTACGGCATCTGAACTGAAAGTATCGAGGACAATCACGTCATACAGCTCCACCTGCTGCTGGATTGTCAGCCGGGCATCGCCGGCGACAATCTTCGCATCAGGCGTGCAGGTGCGGACAAACGGGAACAGGTCCTTGCGCAACGCCAGATCAATGACCGACTTGTCGATCTCGAAGAACGTCCACTTCTCGCCTTCGGCCGACTGGCATGCCATCGCGCCGGCACCCAGACCCAGCACTGCGACTGAACCGAGCTTGCCGCCGGCGTTGGCGCGGGCAACCCTGAGAGCCATGTTGATGCCGCCCTCGTCGTGGTAATAGACGGTCGGTTCGGGACGGCCTGTGACGGGGTTTCCTTTTTCATCCGCGATGCGGACAGCGCCATGGATGGTCGATCCGTGCGTCAGGATGCGGAACTGACCGTTCGGGCTGGTCTTGACGTAGTTGACGCCGAAGAACGAGCGGACGGCGTGGGTGTCGTTCGCGGACGTTACGAAGTGCAGCGCCACGAAGGCTGCTGCGAGGCCGCCGACATTGGCGATACGCCCGGTCCGGTTCATTACGAGGAAAGCAAGACAGACAGCAGCCGCAACGCGACCGATGGTCAGCGTCCAGGCTGGCAATTCTTTCGCAAGCACATCGTAGAAAGCCGCGTAGAGCGCGACGAGACCAAAGCACATGGCGACAAGCGCCGCCTGCTTGCGCCACGGAGCCGGGGCGGCGGCCACAGGCACACAGACCACCGCCGCCAGAATGAGGAGCTTGTACTCCATCAGCGTGTTGAACAGCAGCGGTGCCGCCAGACCTGCGAAGATGCCGCCCAGCATTCCGCCAAACGACATCCAGAGGTAGAACTCTGTCAGCCGCTTTGGCGAGGGACGCAGCTCGTAAAGTTGCCGATGGCAGATCATGGCCGCAAGAAACAGCGTCAGGAAGTGAATGAGGAACTGGCTCCAGATCGGCAGCTGGATGCCCGACATCGTCAGCACCGCGAAGGGCGCGACGTAGCAGAAGGCCTTTACCATCGACGCATGCGGGAAGGGCAGCTTCTCACGGAAAGCCAGAATGAACGTGAGCATGAACAACGCCAGCGGCACAACCCACAGCAGGGGCGCCGATGCTACGTCTGTCGACAGATGTGCGGTCGCCGCAACCAGGAGGCCCGAAGGCACGGCGGCAAGGCCGATCCAGTTGAGTTTGGTGCGCAAAGAGACTGGCGCATCTTCTGCTGCATCAGACGCAGCATCGCCAGTTTCACCGGTCCGTGCCGCCATGGCAACGCCACCTGCGATCACCAGTGCCGCGCCCAGCAGCGCGAACAGGATCATCCAGCTGCGTGTCTGCGCATTGAGGCTGAGCATCGGCTCCACCAGCAGCGGGTAGAGCAGCAGCGCGGCGAAGCTGCCGATGTTGGACGCAACGTAGAGCTGATAGGGGTTGCCCGCCGCCGGGTGGCCGGAACGCGCGAACCAGGCCTGCATCAGCGGCGCGGTGGCCGACAGCGCCAGAAACGGCAACCCGACAGAGGCAGCAAAGACACCGATGAGCCAGAACGCCTGGCCGTCAACCGGCGGTTCGCCAAACGCGTCCGACACGGTGAGCGGCAGCATGAGGAACGACGCAACAAGCAGCGCGCCATGCACGATCACCGCCGTGCGATGGCCGAGATAGCGGGTCGAGAGGTGGGCATAGAGATAGCCTGCGAGCAGCAGCCCCTGGAAGAAGACCATCGCAACCGACCAGACTGCGGGAGAGCCACCAAGCTGCGGCAGCACCAGCTTCGTGAACATCGGCTGGACCGCAAACAACAGGAAGGCAGATATGAGGATGGTACCGGTGAAGAGGCCCAGCGTCAGTGCATCGCGTTTGCGACGCGCGGCAGCCATCTGAGGCTCAGTCGAAAAGGCAAGCGACATGGGGGATCTGCTCCGGAACGCAACGCGCAAGCCGCAAACTGCCATGAGTTTGTTGCCAAACGGTTTCTTATGCGCCCCCGGGCGCGTCGCTCAGCCGCGCTCGTCCGAAATCACCTTGCCATCGTTGGGCAGTGCACCAGGTTTCATGATCTCTACGGTGCCCTTCAGCTTCAGCACAGCGGCCAGCGTTTCGCCAAGCTTCGCCGCAAGCCCGGCGTCCGCCCCCTGCGCCTCTGCTTTCAGCGTCATGACGTCCTGCTCGTCTGCCCGCGAAACGACAAGCCTCAGCCGCCCGAGTTCCGGGTGCCGCCGGGCGATCTCGTTCACCTGCGCAGGGTCAACGAACATGCCCTTGATCTTGGTGCGCTGGTCGGCGCGGCCCATCCAGCCGGCCAACCGGCGGTTGGTGCGGCCGCAGGGCGAAGGGCCATCGAGGAATTTAGAAAGATCACCTGTGCCGAAGCGCAGCAGCGGATACTCTTCGTTGAGGCGCGTCACCACCACTTCGCCGACCTCGCCATCCTGCAAGGGGTCGTTGGTGCCGGGACGAACGATCTCGACGATCAGCCCCTCGTTGACGACCATTCCCTGCCGCGCCTCGGTCTCGTAGGCAACGACACCCAGATCAGCTGTCGCGTAGCTCTGGTACGCATCAACGCCGCGCGCCCTTATCTCGGCCTGCAACGACGGCGGAAAGGCCGCGCCAGAAACAGCCGCCTTGACGATACAGCCGGCATCGACCTTGGCCTCAGCCGCTTTATCAAGCAGAATCTTGAGAAAATCCGGCGTGCCGCAATAGGCGGCGGGCCGGAACATCTGGATTGCCTGCAATTGCTGCTCGGTCGCACCCGGTCCGGCAGGGATGACGGCGCAACCAATGGCCTGGGCACCCGAGTCCATGATGAATCCACCGGGTGTGAAGTGATAGCTGAAGGTGTTCAGCACCACGTCGCCCTTGCGGAAACCAGCTGCGACGAGTGAGCGCGCCGCGCCCCACCAGTCCATGTAAACGCCTTCCGGGTCGGCGATGGGACCGGGCGACATCAGCAATCGCGCCAGCTGGCCAGGCTTCACCGTCGTCAATCCAGCGAAGGGCGGCGTTGCACGCTGCATCTCCAAAAGGTCGCCCTTGCGCAACACCGGGACTTCAGCAAGCGCAGCGCGGCTTTTCAATGATTTGATCTCGACGCCCTTGAGTTGTTTTCGGAGTGCCGGCGCTTTGCTCCGCGCCATCTCCATCAACATCCTGAGGTCCTTGAAGAGCGCCGGCTCGCGCTTCTCCGGCGGCATCGTTTCGCGCTTGTCCAGAAACGCCATGCAGATTCCCCCGTTCAGGATCGCGGCCTCAGCCACCCAGTGTTTCGGCGATTCGCGCCATGCGCTGCGCAACAGCGTCGATCGCTTCCGTCATCCCGCGTTCGCGCGCCGCTGCTGCCGCGTCGCGGGCGAGATTTTCCGACTGCATCGAAGCCAGCGTTGCCTCAATAGCGGCAAGCTTTGTTCTGATTTCCTCGGCTTCGTCCGCCATCATGATGCTGGTCATCACCATCAGCCGCAAATCGCCGATCTCGCCCACCTGGCCCTTGAGCGTTTTCAGCTTGCCGTCGACGGCGTTGGCAAGTCCGACAAGATGGGCCTCCTGCCCATCATCGCAGGCAAGGCGATAGGACTTTCCATCGACCAGGACAGTGACTTGCGCCATGACGGTCAGGCCTCCCGCGCCAGCGCGTCGCCCATCAGTTCCATGGCGCGTTCCACCTTCCGCTCCATGTCCGGCAACGCCTGATCGTAAGCCGCGTTTCTGGCCATCGCAGCATCGAGCTGCTCGGCCAGACGCACGCGGTCTGCGCGCATAAGATCGAGCTCGGTCAGTCGATCCGCGTCGGCGCGTTCGGCCGCCAGCCGCCGGGTCGCTGCTGCTTCCAGCAGATCCACAGCGACGGAGAGGCGCTTGAGCGCCTCAGCCGCGATCAGATTGTTTCCATCCGTCATGCCAGTTGCTTGCTCCGCATCGCAATAATGACCGAACCGAGTCAATATCTTGCGGCTGTTAGCTTACAGTCCGCGCTAAACGAACGTCAATCATGCCCGGCCTTGATACACAGCCACCGCTTTGTGCGGCGCAACATCAGGTTGCTTCGACGATGCCCTTGCGGCATATCTGTCCGCCGTTCGCCGGCAAGAATAATCAGGGCCGAAGTGCCCGGACAGAACATGATGCAGGAAAACCCTATTTCACGACGGACGGCGCTGGTTACCGGTGCTTCCTCAGGCCTTGGAGCGCATTTCGCAAAGCTTCTCGCCGAAGACGGAATCGGCTGCCTCGCGCTCGCCGCTCGCCGTACGGAACGCCTCAATCACGTGGCTGAAGAGTGCATGCGGCGCGGTGCGGGCCGGGTAATCGTCCTGCCTCTCGATGTGACGAACGACACCAGCATTGCCAATGCCTTCGCGACCCTGAAAAAAGCCGAGCGGCGGCTCGACCTGCTCGTCAACAATGCAGGTGTGGCCGAGTCGGGCGCAGCACTCGACCAATCGATGGAGGATTTCGACAAGGTGATGGACGTCAACCTCCGCGGGGTCTGGGCCTGTGCGGTGGAGGCTGCACGGATCATGACCGGCAACGGCGGCGGTGACATTCTGAATATAGCATCGATCCTTGGTCTGCGTGTCATGCCGCAACTTGGTGCCTATGCCATCTCGAAGGCCGGCGTCGTACAAATGACAAAGGCGCTCGCCGTGGAGTGGGCGCGCCATGACATCCGCGTCAATGCACTGGCACCCGGCTACTTCGAGACCGAGATCAACGCGACGTTTTTTGCCTCCGAGGCGGGAGAGAAACTGGTGAAGCGCATTCCCATGCGCCGCACAGGTTCCCTCGCTGATCTTGACGCACCTTTCCGACTTCTGGCGCTCGGTGGCTCCCGCTATCTCACGGGCGCAATCCTGAATGTGGACGGCGGTCATTCGGTCAACTCGCTTTAGCGGGCTGAACCCGCTTTGATCCTCCGCAATCCGCCCCTCGCGTCTTGCCCCGGTTGCGGGATGCGCTATCCCTGTGTTCCATGATCCGGCTTCAGACCGGCTTGTGGAAACGACGCCCGAGGACAGACGCATGGCCCGCACACCCACCAAGGCGCAGCTCGCCCGACTGAGATCGCGCGCCTGGTTCGACAATCCCGGCAACGCCGACATGACCGCGCTCTATCTGGAGCGCTACATGAACTATGGCCTGACGCGTCAGGAACTCCAGTCCGGCAAGCCGATTATCGGCATCGCGCAGACCGGCTCCGACCTCTCGCCCTGCAACCGCCATCACCTGACGCTGGCCGCCCGCATCCGCGAGGGCGTGCGCGAGGCGGGCGGCATCGTCATGGAGTTTCCGGTTCACCCCATCCAGGAAACCGGCAAACGGCCGACGGCCTCGCTCGACCGAAACCTCGCTTATCTCGGCCTCGTCGAGGTGCTTTACGGCTATCCGATCGACGGCGTCGTGCTGACAACCGGCTGCGACAAGACCACGCCAGCCTGCTTGATGGCAGCTGCGACCGTGGATATCCCGGCCATCGCGCTGAATGCCGGGCCGATGATGAACGGCTGGTACAAGGGCCAGCGCACCGGATCCGGCACGATCCTCTGGACTGCGCGGCAGATGTTCGCCAACGGCGAAATCAACTACGAGGAGATGATCGAGCTCGTTGCGTCCTCCGCCCCCTCCACCGGGCACTGCAACACGATGGGCACTGCCTCCACCATGAACAGTCTTGCCGAAGCGCTGGGCATGATGCTGCCCGGCTCCGCCAACATTCCCGCCCCCCACAAGGAGCGCCAGATCGCGGCTTATGAAACCGGCAAACGCATCGTCGATATGGTCTGGGAGGACCTGCGCCCCTCGAAGATCATGACCCGCGAGGCGTTCGAGAACGTCATCGCGGTCAACTCAGCCATCGGCGGCTCCACCAACGCGCCGGTGCATATCAACGCCATTGCCCGCCACATCGGCGTGCCGCTGGACAACGACGACTGGGAAAAGCACGGCCATGCCCTGCCGCTGCTGGTCAACATGCAGCCGGCCGGCAAATATCTGGGCGAGGAATTCCACCGCGCCGGCGGCACCCGCGCCGTGATGGCGGAACTTCTGGCCAACGGCAAGCTCAACCCCGGTGCCATGACCGTGACGGGCAAGACGGCCGGCGAGAACGTCGCCGGCATCACCATCGGCGCGCATGACCGTGACGTCATCCTGCCCTTCGCCGAGCCCATGAAGGCGGAAGCCGGCTTCCTCAACATGAAGGGCAATCTGTTCGACAGCGCCATCATGAAGACGAGCGTGATCTCCGACGAGTTTCGCAGGCGTTACCTCGAGAACCCGAAGGACCCCATGGCCTTCGAAGGCACGGCAGTCGTTTTCGATGGGCCGGAGGATTATCACCACCGGATCGACGATCCAGCGCTTGAACTCAATGAAAACACGCTGTTGTTCATGCGCGGCACGGGGCCGGTGGGCTATCCCGGCGCGGCGGAGGTCGTGAACATGCGCCCGCCTGCGTATCTTATCAAGAAGGGCATCACGGCGCTTCCCTGCATCGGTGACGGGCGGCAGTCTGGCACATCTGGTTCGCCGTCAATCCTCAACGCCTCGCCCGAGGCGGCGACCGGCGGCGGACTGGCGATCCTGCGCACCGGCGACACCGTGCGCATCGACCTTGGCAAGCGCACGGCGAACATCCTGATCTCCGATGCCGAGATCGCCGAGCGCCGCGCCACGCTGAAAGCCAGCGGTGGCTTCAAGGTGCCGCGCAGCCAGACGCCGTGGCAGGAAATCCAGCGCAAGATGGTCGACGAACTGTCCCATGGCATGGTTCTGAAACCGGCGGTCAAATACAAGAAGCTGCACAAGACCTTCGGCATTCCGCGCGACAACCACTGACAGCGCAGAACTCAGAGAAGCCGGGCTGGCGGGGTTTCGCCCGCCGCTATCCGCAATCTTGTGGCGTCACTGGACGCAGGCTCCCCGATCCCATGAATCCTGTCTTTGCCGATCTCCCCACCACCATCTTCGAGGTGATGTCGGGCCTTGCCCGACAGCATCAGGCGATCAACCTGGGGCAGGGCTTTCCGGACGATCCAGGCCCGGAGGACGTGCGCGCCAAGGCGGCTGAAGCGCTGATCCATGGCTGGAACCAGTATCCGCCGATGATGGGCCTGCCCGAGCTGAGGCAGGCGGTGGCCCACCACTACCAGCGTTTCCATGGCGTCGAATTCAATCCCGACAGCGAAGTGATGATCACATCGGGTGCGACGGAAGCGCTTGCCGGCGCGCTGATGTCGCTGATCACGCCCGGCGACGAGGTCGTTCTGTTCCAGCCGATGTACGACGCCTACCTGCCGCTGGTCCTGCGGGCGGGTGGCGTGCCGAAGTTCGTGACGCTGAAGCCCCCGCACTTTCGCTTTACCGAGGAAGACCTGATGCAGGCGTTTTCGCCGCGCACGAAGGTCGTGCTGTTCAACAACCCGCTCAACCCTGTCGCCACCGTCTGCCCGCGCGAGGATCTGACGATGCTGGCGCATTTCTGCATGGCGCATGACACCATCGCCGTCTGTGACGAGGTCTGGGAGCACGTGATCTTCGACGGCGTCGAGCATGTTCCGCTGATCCGCCTGCCGGGCATGCGCGAGCGTACAGTGAAGATCGGTTCGGCCGGCAAGATATTCTCGCTGACCGGCTGGAAAGTCGGCTTCGTCTGCGCAGCGCCTGCCCTGATGAAATCGCTTTCGAAGGCCCATCAGTTCATCACCTTCACCACGCCGCCGAACCTGCAGACGGCGGTGGCCCACGGGCTGATGAAGGACGACGCTTATTTCGCCGGCATGCGCGCGGATTTCCAGCGCAGCCGGGATCGGCTGGCCTCGGGTCTCGCCACACTGGGCTTTGATGTGCTGCCGTCGGCTGCGACCTATTTCCTCAACATCGATATCGCGCCGCTTGGTCTCGGCGATGATGTGGCGGTAGCGCGCAAACTCGTCGAGGAACTGGGCGTGGCTACCATTCCCGTCAGCGCCTTTTATGCGCAGGAACCGGTGACCAACGTCATCCGCTTCTGCTTTGCCAAGAAGGACGCCACGATTGACAGCGCGCTGGAGCGGCTGGAGGGGCTCAGGAAAGCTCGAGCCTGAGTTCGCGGCCAACGGCGCGCGCCGCGCGCTGCAAAGTCTCGAGCGTTACACCGGTATTTCGAGGATCCAGCAGACGGTCAAGCTGGGCGCGGCTTGTATGCATCTGTTCTGCCATGATCGTCTTGGTCAGTCCTCTTTCCTTCATGGCAACAGCGATCTGATGCGCAATCACTTCCTTGATTGCGGAGGTCGTGACTTCTTCGCGGATGCCATTCTCGTCGAGCCAGCTCTCGAAGGTGCTGCCGGCACTCGCACTACCTGTTGTCATTGCTGCAACTCCTCAAGCCGATGTCTTGCCAGTTTGATATCAGAAGGACCAACCGCCTGCGATTTCTTGATAAACGCATGAAGGGCGATCAATTCACCGGCGTGAAACCCGAACAACACACGCGCTTCGCGCCGGCTGGGAAGAGACGATCTTACCTCCCACAACCCAGCCCTGAGTGGTCGGCAAAGCGGAAGGCCAACCGGCCAGCCATATTGAACCTTTGCCATATCGCGACCGATGACTTTCCGATCTTCCATAGGCAAATCGTTGAGCCAGGCCCTCACCGGTTCCGCACCCATGGCCGACTGCCAGAATCTCAACGGGATCGGTTTGAGCGATGCATTCACTGCTGTAATGTACCAAAAATGATGCACCCGAGCAAGGCAAATTGCGGGTAATGGCAGGTAGCTTGGACAATTGAGCTCAAGCCTTCTTCAAAAACTCCGTCCGCAGCACCAGCCCCTTCACCTTCTCCACCCGGCAATCGACCTCTTCCGGATCACCGGTGAGGCGGATGCCCTTGACGATGGTACCGCGCTTCAGCGTCACCGAAGTGCCCTTGACCTTCAGGTCCTTGATCAGGGTGACGTTGTCGCCATCCTTGAGGATTGCGCCGTTGCTGTCGCGGGTCTCGCTCATCAGCGGCGGCCGCCGCCGAGCAGGCTGCCCAGCATGCCGCGCACGATGGCGGCACCGACCTGCCGCCCGACCGAAGAGGCCATGGAGCGAGCGGCGGAATTGATGACCTTCTCGCCCATGCTCTGCGGCGTGCGCACCGCGCCGCCACGCGGTCCGACCTTTGGTGCGGCCCCGCCACCGAAGATGCCACCCAGCATGCCACCAAGCTGGTCCATCACGCCGCCGTCGCCTGCCGGCGCTTGCGCTGCCTCGCTGCGCTTCACCAGCATCTCGTAGGCGCTCTCTCGGTCGATGGTGGTGTCGTATTTGCCACCGAGACCGGACGTTTGCATGGCGCGGCGGCGCTCGGCATCCGTGATCGGACCGACTTGCGCGGACGGTGGCTTGATGTAGGTGCGCTCCACCATGGATGGCGTGCCCTTGCCCTCCAGCACCGAGACGAGCGCCTCACCGACGGCAAGCTCGGTGATCGCCTTCTCGGTATTGAACTTCGGGTTCTGCCGGAAGGTTTCGGCCGCTGCCCTCACCGCCTTCTGATCACGCGGTGTGAAGGCGCGCAGCGCGTGCTGCACGCGATTGCCCAGCTGCGCGAGCACAGTGTTCGGCACATCCAGCGGGTTCTGCGTCACGAAATAGACGCCCACCCCCTTCGACCGGAT
>JBOFUS010000345.1:0-1988 GCA_051652685.1 Beijerinckiaceae bacterium | reverse complement strand
CGAAAGAAGCTGCCGGCGACGACGACACTTGATCTCACAACGGACGTGACGGGACTGCCGCTCAAGCCCGGCATGTTCGCCAGGGGTTTCGAGTATTCCGATTGCTGGGTCGACGACGCGCGGCTGGTCACGCTCAACGCGCGCGATGCGGCCGATCGCGGTGCCACGATCCGCACCCGAACCCGCGCTGTCTCGGCGGAACGCCTCGCGGACGGCTGGCGCCTGACCGTGGAAAATACCTGCACCGGCGCACGCGAGGAGGCGAGGGGCCGGGTGCTCGTCAACGCCGCTGGTCCATGGGTGGCCAAGGTGCTGAGTGGCACGTTGCGCGGCAACGCCAAGGCTTCGGTCAGGCTGGTGCAGGGCTCACATATCGTCGTGCGCCAGCTGTTCGAACATGATCGCGCCTATATCTTCCAGAACGCTGACGGGAGGATCATCTTCGCCATCCCCTATGAGGGCGCGTTCACACTGATCGGCACGACCGACCGCGACTATGACGGCGATCCGGCCAAGGTTGCCATCACGCCGGAGGAGACGACCTACCTGTGCGAGGCGGCGAGCATCTACTTCAAGCGGGAGGTGACGCCTGCGGACATCGTCTGGACCTACTCCGGTGTTCGCCCGCTCTATGATGACGGGGCGAGTGCTGCGCAGGAGGCCACGCGCGATTATGTCCTAGACCTTGATGTAAAGCCCGGTCTTCCTGCGCTTTTGTCGATCTTCGGCGGCAAGATCACGACCTATCGCCGCCTCGCCGACGCTGCGCTGGAGGCGCTTTCGCCCCATCTTCCTGCGGCTGGCGGAGAAGCGCGGCACTGGACGGGCAAGACGCCATTGCCCGGTGGCGCGTTTCCAACAGACGGCCGCGCCGCACTGGCGGCGGAGCTGAGGCGGATTTTCCCCTTCCTCGCTGCTGGGGAGGCAGAGCGGCTTGCGCGCTCCTACGGGCTGGAAGCACACCGGTTCCTCGGTGAGGCGAAAACACGCGAGGATCTCGGCCGTTGGTTCGGCACGTTGTCGGAAGCGGAGCTGCGCCACCTGATGACGCGGGAATGGGCGATGACAGCGGAAGATGTGCTCTGGCGGCGCTCGAAGCTCGGATTGCATCTCTCCAGCGAGCATCAGGCAGCGCTGACGACATTCATGGACGAACTGGCGGGGCAGTAAGGCCCGCCGAACCGTTCCCGATCAGTGAAGCGTGTCGTTGGCCGAAGAGAGATCGGCGATGATATCCCTCAGCCCGTCGATGTGCGGGTTCAGCCTCAGTGCGATCTCGAAAGCAGCTTTGGCTTCCCGCGTGCGGCGATGGCGAAGGCAGATTTGCGCAAAGCCGAGAATGGCACCGAAATGCCGGGGCTCCAGCTCAAGCGTGCGGGCGATGTCTGCCACGCTTTCCTCGTCGCGCTTCTCCATGAACGACAGGGTGGCGCGCTTGTTCCAGGCTTCGGCCCAGTCGGGAAACTGCTCGATCAGCTCATCAAGGATCGGCCTAGCGAGGTCCTTGGCACCGGCGGCGATGGCTTCCACAGCCGCAACCATCCGGTGCGCGGCGACGTCGTCCCGGTGCGCAATCCAGAGTGCCCAGATCAGCTCCATTGTCTCGGCCGGATCAAGATGCGGCGTGTCCCGCTTCAGGTCGTCAAAGAGCATATTGAGGCGTACGGGGTGGGCGGATTCTTCGCCGCGACCGTTGCTGGTCAGCAGCACCGCGAAGGCGTGATCGAAAACGCTGGGTCGGATCGCCGGCATGGTCCTGACTCCGCAAATTTTCAGTTAGTCTAATTACGTAGGATTGCGGCGACAGGATCACGTGCCAGGAGAAAAATGCATCGCATCGCCTCTTTGATGCTGCTACCGCGTCCTCGCCTCCCATGAACCAGCCACCTGACCGATTTCAGCCCCTGTACGACACCCGCGCCATCGCTGCGCTGCTCGCGCTTGGTTTCGCTGCGGCGGCTGGCGGCTTGCCCGCCGTCGCGGCTGCG
>JBOFUS010000344.1:0-1108 GCA_051652685.1 Beijerinckiaceae bacterium | reverse complement strand
GAATGGACCCTCAGGTGCGCGAAAGACTGGAAACTGCGGCGCGCGAGGAAGATCGTTCGGCCGACTCAGTCGCGCAGCGTGCGATCACGGAATTTCTGGATCGCCGCGACGCATTCCAGCGGGAGCTGGACACAAGCCTGGCAGAAGCCGACCGCGACGAGCTGATCGACGGCGATGCCGTGCACACATGGATCGAGTCATGGGGAACGGGGAACCAGCTGCCCGAACCGACGTGGGCGACGAACCCCTTCAAAGGCTGACACAGTTTGCGCATCGCATATCTCGCCCGTGCACTGAATGATCTGAAAAGGTTCGAGGCATATTATTCGCAGGTGTTTCCAGCAGGCGCGAACAACGCCGCGCAACATTTCATGGCTGTCCTCAAAGCGTTGATGGCCCATCCGAACATGGGTGAACCTGTTCGCAACGGCGTGCGCCGACTCCCGATTCCCAGAACGCCATTCTCCATTATATACCGCATCCGAGCCGACCGAATTGAGGTCCTGAGGGTACGGGATCAGCGATCAAGACCGGAGGTGTGATCAAGCGCCGAAGCTCCAGCCTTCTGCATCACCCTCCCACCAACGCCAGCCACTCGTCCTCGCTCATCACGCGCAAACCAAGTTCCGTCGCCGCCTTGAGCTTGCTGCCCGCGCCCGGCCCCGCCACCACGATGTCGGTCTTCTTCGACACTGACCCAGAGACCTTCGCGCCCAGCCGCTCGGCCATGGCCTTGGCCTCGTCGCGGGTCATTTTCCCGAGGCTGCCGGTGAAGACGACGGTCTTGCCGGCCACCGCAGTATCGGCCTGAGGCTTCTCGGCCACGGCAATGCGGAGTTCGCCGACCAGCCGGTCGACAATGGCGCGGTTGCGGGGTTCGGCGAAATAGGCCCCGACGGCGTCGATCACCGTCTCGCCCACCTGGTCGATGGCATCCATCTCGGCGCGGGCTTCCTCGTCGCCGCCCGACACTTTCAGCGAAGCCGCCTCGAACGCCGGCCATTCGCCATAGTGGCGCGCCATGACCCGTGCCGTCGTCTCGCCCACATGGCGGATGCCCAGCGCAAAGATAAAGCGATCCAGCCCGATATCGCGGCGCTGCTCGATG
>JBOFUS010000343.1:0-1858 GCA_051652685.1 Beijerinckiaceae bacterium | reverse complement strand
ATGGCGCGAAACAGCCGGTTGAGGAGAAAGCGCAGCATGGCTCAGGCCGCCTCCGCCTGGACAAAATGCCCCCGGCCGATCTCAACCAGCGGTCGGGCGATCATCGGCGAACCGATGGGATAGAGCGGACTGCGGATTTCGCGCGCTTCGTCGATCACCTGCACGCGGCGCTTGTCGGGATCAGGAATTGGAACCGACGCCAGAAGGCGCTTGGTATAGGCATGGCGCGGTCGGTTCAGCACCTCGGCGCTTTGCCCCATCTCGACGATTTCGCCCATGAACATCACGGCGACGCGGTGGCTCATCTGCTCGACCACGGCCATGTCATGGGAAATGAAGAGATAGGCGATGCCGAGATCGCGCTGAAGCTCCTTCAGCAGTTCGATCACCTGCGCCCGGATCGAGACATCGAGCGCCGAGACCGGCTCATCCGCCACGATGATCTTCGGTTTCAGCGCCAGCGCACGGGCGATGGCGAGGCGCTGGCGCTGGCCGCCGGAGAACTGGTGGGGATAGCGATCCAGATGCTCGCGCTTCAGGCCGACGCGCTCCAGCAGACCGCCGGCCTCCTCGCGTCGCTCCGCCTTCGACATTTCCGGGCGGTGGATGGCCAGCGGTTCCGTGACGCTGTCGAACACCGACAGGCGTGGGTTGAGTGAGGCGTAAGGGTCCTGAAAGATCATCTGGATGTTGCGGCGCATCAGGCGCAAGTCGCCGGTCGGTAGCCCCATCATCTCGCGGCCCGCAATCTGGATCGAGCCCGATGTGGGCTCGATCAGCCGCATCAGCGCCCGGCCGGTGGTCGACTTGCCGCAACCGGATTCGCCAACCAGTCCCAGCGTCTCGCCCTCGGAAAGTGTAAAGGACACGTCCTCCACCGCATGCACCATGGCGACGGTGCGCTTGAGCAGGCCCTTGCGAACGGGGAAGCGCTTGACGAGGTTTTTCACCTCGAGCACCGGAATGCCGGACGTTGCGGGCGGCGTCGGTGAGCCCTGCCCCAGGCGTGGCACGGCGGCGAGCAAAGCCTTCGTGTAGGAATGCTGCGGCGCGCGAAACAGCGGACCGAGCGCGTTTTCCTCGACCTTGCGGCCGTGGCGCATGACGATCACGCGGTCTGCGATCTCAGCCACGACGCCCATGTCATGGGTGATGAAGATCATCGCCATGCCGATCTCACGCTGGAGACCGCGAACCAGCGCCAGGATTTCGGCCTGCACGGTCACGTCCAGAGCCGTGGTCGGCTCGTCGGCAATCAGCAGGCGCGGCTGGCAAGCGAGCGCCATGGCGATCATCACCCGTTGGCGCATGCCGCCGGAGAGTTCGTGCGGATATTGCGACAGCCGCCGGCCGGGATCGGGGATCTTCACCTTCTCGATCAGGCCGCGGGACTCCTCCAGGGCCTGCTTGCTCGAGCGACCACGATGCAGCACCAGCACCTCCGCGAGCTGCGCGCCAATCGTCAGCACCGGGTTCAGCGAGGTCATCGGCTCCTGAAAGATCATCGATATCTCGTCGCCGCGAATGGCGCGCAGCGTTGCTTCATCAGCCTTCGCGATGTCTATTTCGGCACCGGAACGTCGCCGCCAGCGGATTTCACCCGATAGTCGACCTCCCTCGCGTTCGATCAGGCGCATGATCGACAGCGCCGTGACGGACTTTCCGGAACCGGATTCGCCGACAATCGCAAGCGTCTCGCCTGCTGCCAGATCAAAAGATAGCCCCCGGACTGCGGCAACAGACGCGTGTTCCGTCTCGAAACCGACGCCGAGATCGCGAACCGAGAGAAGCGTCTCCGCGCTCACTCGGCGGCTTTCAGACTGGTCTGGAACGCCTCGATCCGCCTGGAGCGCTCGTC
>JBOFUS010000342.1:0-3564 GCA_051652685.1 Beijerinckiaceae bacterium | reverse complement strand
ATCGCGCGCCGTTCCTGCATGCGCTTGCCACAGTGGTGATCGCGGCCCGCGCCCACGGCGTCACATGCCTTGACGGCGTGTTCAACGCCATTTCGGACATGGATGCATTCGCGGCAGAATGCGAACAGGGCCGCAACTTCGGCTTTGATGGCAAAACGGTGGTCCATCCTTCGCAGATCACCCTCGCCAATGCCGCCTTCGGCCCTTCCGAGGATGATATCGCGGTGGCGCATGCCATCGTCGCAGCCTTCGCACGGCCTGAGAACGTGGGCAGAGGCGTCATCGCGCTTGACGGGCGCATGGTCGAGCGGCTGCATCTGGCGGAAGCCGAAGCGCTGCTGGCGAAAGCCGCCGCGATTCGCGCAAAGAGC
Organism: Beijerinckiaceae bacterium; assembly: GCA_051652685.1. Lineage (GTDB taxonomy): Bacteria > Pseudomonadota > Alphaproteobacteria > Rhizobiales > Beijerinckiaceae > JADCCX01. The sequence goes on along the minus strand of JBOFUS010000342.1, from coordinate 3,193 downwards.
GGTTGAGGCCCATGTTTCTGGTCTGCGGCGAAGCCCTGATCGATTTCCTGCCGGGCGGCAAAGGCCAGCCCGCCGGCTCGCTGCTGAATGTCGCGATAGGTCTGGCGCGGCTTGGGCATAGGGCAGCGCTCGTGACCGGGCTGTCGCGCGATGCCTGGGGAGAGGTCCTGCTGGCGAAGCTGCGGGAGGAGGGCGTGGACATGAGCCTTGCCCCGCGCACCGACAACCCGACCATTCGCGCCGAGGTGAGCGTCGATGCGAGCGGGCATCCGACATATGTCTTCCATAACAAGGACGATGGTGCGGATTTTCAGGTCACAACTGACTGGCTCCGAACGCCGCTGCCTGACGCTGTGAGTGCAATCCATCTCGGCGGCTTTCCTCTCGCGGTCGATCCGTCGAAAGGCACCTTCGCCGCACTTGTCCGCCGCGAGGCTGCACGGCGCTTCGTCTCGATCGATCCCAATATCCGCCCGGCGCTCATGGGCGATCTCGCCGCCTATCGTGCGCATTTCGAAGGGCTGTTGCCGCATCTTGCGCTGGTGAAGGCGAGCATGGAAGACATTGGCCTGCTCTATCCCGATGTGGACGCGATGACCGTCGCCCGCCGCTGGCGGACGCTGGGGGCGGGAACCGTCGTGATCACCGATGGCGCGAAGGGGGCCTTCTCCCTCAACGATCACGGTGTGACGCTGGTGCGCACCGAGCCCGTCGAAGTCGTGGACGCGGTGGGTGCCGGCGACAGCTTCATCTCGGCGCTGCTCGCCTTTCTCGCAGAGCGCGCTCTGCTGGAGCGCGGCCGGCTTGCGGGGGCAACACCTGATCTCCTGCGGGAAGGACTCGGCTTCGCCAACCGTGCGGCGGGGATCAATTGCGGCCGCATAGGCTCCGATCCGCCGCGCCGTGCAGATCTCGGTCTGGCATGAGAGCGCAGCCCAGACTGCTCTACGTTGTCACCGAGGACTGGTTCTTCTGCTCGCATTTCAAGCCGATGGCGCGGGCGGCGGTCGCCGCCGGATTTGATGTCGCCGTCGCTTGCCGGGTGCGGGCGCATGCCGGCGAGATAGAAGCCATCGGCTGCCGCATCATCCCGCTGGAGGCGGAGCGGCGCTCGCTCAACCCGTTGAAGATTGTCGGCGCGCTGTCGCGGGCACGGGCAATTCTCCGGCAAGAGAAGCCTGACATCGTCCATCTGATCGCATTGCGCTCCATCGTCGTCGGCGGCCTTGCCGCGCGGCTGTCGGGCGTGCCGCGCGTGGTCATCGCGCTCACCGGCATGGGGTTGCTGGGTGCCGCCGGAACCCTCCGCGCGCGACTGGCCCGCGCGGGTCTCCGGACGCTCATCCGTCGGGCAATCGACGGACCGCAGACGCGCTATCTCTTCGAGAACCGCAGCGATCCCGCGCTGCTCGGGCTCAACCCGGACGATGGCGCGAAGGTGCTGATCGTTGGTGGCGCGGGCGTCGATCCCGACATCTTTGCACCCTCTCCCCTCCCGCCATCGCCGCCCCTGAAACTTGCGATGATGGCGCGGATGCTCTGGTCGAAGGGCGTCGACACGGGGGTGGAGGCCGTGAGGCTTGCCCGCGCTGCCGGTGCCGACGTGACACTGACGCTGGTCGGCGCGCCCGACCCCGACAATCCGCGCGCCATCTCTGCCGATCAGCTCGCGATATGGGCGAAAGAGCCCGGCGTGTCGTGGCGCGGGCGCATCGCGCAGGCGGATGCCCCTGCCGTCTGGTCGGCGCATCACGCGGCGCTGCTGCCGTCACGCGGCGGCGAGGGCCTGCCGCGCACGCTGCTGGAGGCCGGTGCCTGCGGTCGCGCGATTCTCACCACCGACGTGCCGGGCTGTCACGATCTCGTGCGCGATGGCATCGAGGGACTCGTGGTGCCGCCGGGCGATGCTGCCGCTCTATCCCGCGCCATCCTGAGACTTTCCCACGAGCCGGGCCTCATTGAAGCGATGGGCAAGACTGCCCGTGCGCGCGTGCTGTCAGGCCATACCGAGAAGGCCGTTGGCGAAGCGGTGCTCGGGCTCTACCGGCGAATGCTGTCAAAGGCTGGGTAAGCGGCTTGCCATCACGGCAATTCGCGCCACTATGCCAGCAGCCGGCAACCCCGGACCTCCGCGCGCCATGTCGTGCGCGGCAAGCACTCGCGAGGAAAAGCCCATGATCCGCAGATATTTCGTCGCCGCAGCCTTTGTCGGCATTCTGGGCTCAACGGCGCTTGTGGCGCAGGAAACACCATCCGCGCCGAATGCGAAGGTCTATTTCATCAACATCAAGGACGGCGACACGGTTTCCAATCCTGTGGTGATCCGGTTCGGTCTTTCGGGCATGGGTGTCGCGCCCGCAGGCGCGCAGGGCGATGCCGCAGTCGGCACCGGCCACCATCACCTGCTGATCAACGCCGAACTGGTGGGCGAGGCGCTCAAGGGCGTCATCCCGATGGACGACAACCACCGCCATTTTGGCAAGGGTCAGACGGAAGCCACACTCACTTTGCCCGCCGGCACGCACTCGCTGCAGCTGGTGCTGGCGGACTGGACGCATATTCCGCATGTGCCGCCGGTGATGTCCGAGCGCATCAAGATCACAGTCAAGTAGCAACGCGCCTCGCCGTTGCGCTTCGCGCAGCCTTCGGCTAGGGCTCGGCGAAACATGCAACCTTGCGATACGAAGGGGACTGACGCATGGCACATGGACCAGCGCCCGAGGGCGGCCATCCCGCGATGGACTATGCCGAGCATGACCGCACCTATGCGGCCTTCGTGCGCTTCGCCACCATTGGCACCATCTGGTGCCTCGCTATCGTGGTCGGCCTCGCCATTGGCACGACCGGCAAGAGCTGGGCCTGGGGTGGGTTGATTATCACGCTTGCGAGCATCGCGGGCATGGTCGGCATCTTCGTCAAGTCCATCGATCACAGGGCAGTCACGGGCGTCTTTGTCCTGTCGCTGCTGATCTGGGCCGTGAAGGCCATGTGAGAAGGCCATGTGAAGCGCCCCTGCGTGCTGTTCGCGCAGGCGGTATGACTGATGTAACATTTCCAGCGGTGATCGTCCTTGGTGGACGATTGCCGATGCGACAGGGGCGATCATGCGGATAGCGGTGCTCGACGAGGCGGACCAGGGCGAAACCCGCGTGGCGGCAAGCCCCGAGACCGTGAAGAAATACGCGGGGCTTGG
>JBOFUS010000341.1:0-3235 GCA_051652685.1 Beijerinckiaceae bacterium | reverse complement strand
AGCGTTGCGCCTGGCGTGAGCGCGGAAGCTGAGTTTGCCCGTGCGGAGTAGCCATTGGCGAAACGCACCGACCAGCCGTCGATCATCAGCGTCGAGACAGCGGGCCACAGGTTGATAAGGCGCTCCTCCGTCAGGCGCGCCAGCTCTTGTGTGTCGATCATGCGATCAGGTTTCGCCCGGCCGCAAGCCGGGAAGCTGCCTCCGCCACGATGCGCTCGACAATCACGCCGGCGGGCTCGATGGCATGGATCAACCCCGCCGCCTCGCCGAACCAGACGCCTGTTTCCTCCGTATCGCCGGCAACAAAGGCCTCGCCGTAGCGTGGACCTTCAGTGGCGATCGCCGCCTTGAGGTCGGCTTCGCGTCCCGTCCATCGTTCCGTGAAGGCGTTGCGGCGGGTTCGCGCGGTGAAGCCTTCGGGCCAGTCCTTATCGCGGGCGATGTCGGGCAATATGGTGCGGACGGTGGAATCACCGGCAGAGCCAAGGATGGCAGCGTGGTGCCCGGGATGGACCTGCGCCTCGGCCGAAGCCCAGAGCCGTGTTCCGACAAGCACGCCATCCGCCCCCAGCATCAGCGCTGCCGCCAGCCCCCGACCGTCGGCGATGCCGCCGGCGGCGACCAGCAGCGCGTCGGGCGCATGGGTGGCCAGATGATCGGCAACCTCGGGCACGAGCGTCATGCCGCCCCGGCTCATGCCATGGCCACCGGCCTCGCCGCCCTGCGCCACGATGATCGCCGCGCCCGCGCCCAGCGCCTGTCGCACATGCTCCAGTGTCTGGCATTGGCATATCAGCGTCGTTCCCGCCGCCGCGATTGTCGCCGCAAAGGGAGCAGGATCACCGAAGGAGAGCATAATGGCGCGGGGCTTGCGTTCCAGCACGGCGTCCAGCAGTTCCGGCTGCTTCGCCAGCGACCAGGTGATGAAGCCACAGCCGACGGGCTGGTTGCCAGCGGCGTCGAACTCGCGCGAAAGCCAGGCGCTGTCGCCGTAACCGCCGCCAATGAGCCCAAGCCCACCGGCCGCCGTGACCGCTGCGGCCAGCCTTCCGCCAGCAGCGAGTGCCATCGGTGCGGAAATGATCGGATGACGAAGGCCGAGGCGTTCGGTCAGGCGTGTGCGGAGCATGGCTGTCATCGCGAAAGGCCGGAAGAGCGCATCACGTCGGACAAGGCGTGGGCACCGGCGTCGTCCCGCGAGGCAAGCCCCTCCGCCATGCCGTCGCGGTCTGCCTCGCTGCGGTGCTGGTTGAGCTTCCAAACGCCGGCCAGCGACGCGATGGGGATGCGGAATGCCACGATGCCGCGCGCCAGCGCCGGGATGAAACCCTCCGGTGCGTCGTCCACCGACCATGGCGCAGCCTCGCCGCCCTCCTGAACATCGGACAGCTCGCGGATATGGGTCAGGGTCGCAGCCATGTCATCGAAGATCTCGATACGTCCCCGGGCTTCAACCATGACATAGGCCCAGGTGGGCACGACCTTGCCGTGCTCCTGCTTGGCCGGATACCAGCCTGGCCGAACATAGGACTGCGGACCCTGGAACAGCACGAGCGCCTGGCGTGGCCAGAGCTTCCAGATGGGGTTGGCGCGGGCGACATGGGCTTCCAGCACAGCGCCATCCGGCAGATGCTTGAGCACGAAGGGCACGGCAACCGCATGCGGCACACCGTCCTCGTCGGCCACGATCAGGATACCGAGGCGCAGTGTGTCGATGGCGGCGTGCAAGACCTCCGGTCGTTCCTCACGCGAGATGTCGCGGGCATACATGATGTCAGAACCCTCCGGTGGCGTGGGCAAATTCCCAATAGAGCCGGCGCGCCTTGTGGTAAAACGGCCCAGGCTGGAGTTCCTCGTCGTCGATGCGCAGCACCGGCATCACCTTGGAATAGTTGCCCGTGATGAAGATCTCGTCGGCCGTCAGGAAATCAGCGTAGGTCAGCGAGGTTTCTTCCACGGCCGCGCCCGCATGCCGCAGAAGCGTGATCACACGCTGGCGGGTGATGCCGTTCAGGAAAGTGCCGTTGGGAACCGGCGTCTTCACGATGCCATCCTTGGCGAGAAAGACGTTGGATGTTGCGGTCTCCGCCACATTGCCGAGCACGTCGCAGACCAGCGCGTTGTCGAAACCGCGCGCTTTCGCCTCGCGCAGGGCGCGCGCATTGTTGGGATAGAGGCAACCTGCCTTGGCATCGGTCGGCATGCTCTCCGGTGTCGGCCGCCGGAACGGCGAAGACGTCACGGAAAGCCCGCCCGGCATCGGCATCGGTGCCTCGAACAGGCACATGGCGAACCCGATGTCATCCGGATCGGCGATGATCGTCGAAGGGCCTTCTGCCTCGCCCCAGTACATCGGCTTGACGTAGAGCGCTTTGCCTGGGGCAAACTTGCCTGTGCCTGACTTCACCAGTTCAAGCATCTCTTCGCCCGAAGTGTTGGGATGCAGGTTGATGGCGCGGGCCGAGCGGTTGATGCGTTCGAGGTGATGCGCGAGATCCGGTGCCTTGCCTTCGAAAAGCCGAGCACCGTCAAAGACCGTGGAGGCGAGCCAGGCACCATGGCTGCGTGCGCCCATGATCGGCACATTGCCTTGGTGCCATGCGCCCTTGAAAAACGTCCAGGTTTCCGACCATGTGGTCATGCCAGCCTCCTTCGTCGCCAAAGCTGATTCCACGCCGGAAGACGTGCGGCGTCAACACCGCCGGCCACGCATTCCGCTGATGGACCCGAGCATCATCATCGATGGATCAGAACGATGCAGCGAAATTCTGTGGATCAGCAGACCTTGTGACTCGCCTTTCACACAGGACTCCCCATGAAACTGATCAATGTCGCTTAATATCCTGAAACTCTGCGTTGGTTGCGATTCAATCGCTGATCTCGAATCCTGGATCGAGGAGACGCGGTTGATGTACCGGCGTCTGGGCCGGCCCTATCGCCAGCAGCACACCACGCGGATGGTGCCGAAGCGCATGGACGAGATCGTCGTCGGCGGTTCGCTCTACTGGGTGATCAAGAGCCAGGTGCAGTGCCGCCAGCGCATCCTCGCCATCGAGCCCTTCACCGACGCAGATGGCATCGGTCGCTGCCAGCTTGTGCTGGAGCCCGTCGTGCATCGCGTGCGGCTGCGGCCGATGCGGCCCTTCCAGGGCTGGCGATATCTTGAAGGCAAGGACGCGCCACCGGACATGGCGGACGTGGGCGACGCGCCGGAGATGCCGGATGATCTGAGGCG
>JBOFUS010000340.1:0-18627 GCA_051652685.1 Beijerinckiaceae bacterium | reverse complement strand
ATTGTCCTTGCGGCCACGGCGGTCGGTGGCACGTTGCTCGGCGGGTGGCCGTTCGCCCTGCTGTGGACGGCCGCCGCGCTTGTCGTTGCCTATGAGTGGCAAACAATCATTCGCCGTGGTTTCGAGATCGAGACCGCCGCTCCCGCGCTGGCTGGCGTTGCCGCGCTTGTGCTGTCGGCGGCGTTCGCGAGTCCTTTCATGACGCTTGCGGGCTTTGCCTTCGCAGCGGCCGCCATCTGGCGGACGCCCGCCAGCGAGCGGTTGCTGGCCATTGAGGGAATCGTTTACGCCAGCACGCTTGGTGTCGCTGCGATCCTGTGCCGGCGCGGCGGATACGATGGCGCTGTGGTCATTTTCTGGCTTTTTGCGGCTGTGTGGGGAACCGACACGCTCGCCTATTTCACCGGTCGAAAGTTGGGCGGGCCGAAGTTGTGGCCGAGCGTCAGCCCCAAGAAGACATGGTCCGGTGCTATCGGGGGCCTGATCGGCGGTGCGGCACTGGGCCTTGTCGTGCTGCTTGCGGCCGGCGTTCAGGTCGGCTTCGCCCATGTGATGCTGAGCGTCGCCTTCTCGGTCTGCACCCAGGCGGGTGATCTTTTCGAATCATCCCTGAAGCGTCGCTTTGACGTAAAGGATGCGAGCCGCATCATTCCCGGGCACGGCGGGGTGATGGACAGGCTTGACGGATTCATCTTCGCGCTCGGTTTTGCGGCACTCGTCGGCGTGCTGCGCGGTGGCTGGGATGGTGCGGCAGCCGGGTTGCTGCATTGGGGCTGAGACAGCGGGCGCGGCGAAATCCTTTCGCATCGTTGACCATACCGCTGAATTGGGAAGTCAGCCTGGCCCGCCTTGGTTTCGCCGAAGAGCTGTTTCTGTTACAAATGTTGTGTTCGGAAGTGCGGCCGGACAGGAGGGGTTGCGACCCATGGAATTTTTGACGGCAATGGGCGCAAGCGCCTGGGGCGTATTGTCCTACGCGGTTCCCTTTCTTTTCGTTCTCTGTCTCATCGTTTTCATCCACGAGCTGGGGCACTTCTGGGCCGCGCGTCTGTGTGGCGTGAAGGTGAAGGCCTTCTCCATCGGTTTCGGGCCGGAGCTGTTCGGCTTCCATGACCGGCAGGGGACCCGCTGGAAGATTTCCGCGATCCCGCTCGGGGGTTACGTCAAGTTTGCCGGCGACATGAACGCGGCCAGCGTTCCCGATTCGTCGGCGATGGACGCCATGAGCGCGGAGGAGCGCCGCGTCAGCTTTCCGCACAAGCCAGTCGGTCAGCGCGCCTTCATCGTCGCCGCAGGGCCACTCGCCAACTTCATTCTCGCGATCATCCTCTTCGCGGGAATAGCACTCTATGCAGGCCGGCCGGTGCTTGACCCCTATGTCGGTGCCGTCAATCCGGGTTCGGTGGCCGAGCAAGCCGGTTTCCAGGCGGGAGATCGCGTCAAGACCATCGACGGGCAACAGATGGACAGTTTCGAGCGCATGATGCGCTACGTCAGCGCTCGACCTGACGAGCCCATGGTAATCGTCGTTGACCGTAACGGCCGCGATGTTTCAATCGCTGCGACACCGCGCCTGCACGAGGCCAAGACCCGTCTTGGAATGGAGCGACGCGGACTTCTCGGACTGAGACCCAGCCTCGACCCTGCGCACAGCCGGATGCGCACCTTCGGCGTGATCGAAGCCGTCGGCCATGGCTTTGCAGAGACCTGGTTCGTCGTCGAGCGCACGATGTCCTACATCGGCAAACTGTTTACCGGCCAGGAGAAGGCCGATCAGATCAGTGGGCTGCCGCGCACCGTGCAGGCATCGGGCGAAATCGCCAAGCTCGGCGGTTTCACGGCCCTGCTGGGCCTGGCGGCGCTGATGTCGGTGTCCATCGGTCTGCTGAACCTGTTTCCCATTCCGCTGCTGGATGGCGGACATCTGGTTTTCTATGCCTATGAATGGCTCTGGAAGCGCCCTCTCTCGGAACGGACGCAGGAGTACGGTTTCAGGCTGGGATTCGCGCTCGTCATTGCGCTCATGGTCTTCGCCACGTGGAACGATATCCTCCATCTGCTATCACTTTGACGCAGAACATGATTCGGAATGGGACGTTGCGCGCGGGACACGGCTAACGAATTTCAAACGAAGTCGTTCAAACGCGGTTGCAACGTCATCTGACTTGGGTAGAAGCGTATCCGGGGAAAGCGGCGCGTGATCGTTGGTTTCTCCATATTGGCCAACAGGCCGACAAGAACGAGTGGTTGGATGACGACGAACAAACGTTCCGGTCTTGGGGCCGTCGCCGGCATGGCCTTTCTCGCGATCTTCGCGACGCCTGCTTTTGCCCAGACCATTTCGGTCCAGGGTAACCAGCGTGTCGATACCGATACGATACGCTCGTATTTCGCGGGTGAGCGTCTGGATCAGGGTGGTATCGATCGCGCGGTGCGGGCGATGTACAACTCGGGCCAGTTTTCCGACGTGCGCGTGTCGCGCGCCGGTGGCGGCATTGTGGTTCGCGTCAGCGAGAACACCGTCGTCAATCGTGTCACGCTTGCCGGCAACAGCCGCCTGAAGTCGGATCAGCTGTTCCCCGAGCTCCAGACCAAGTCGCGTGGGCCGTTCAGCCGCGCCATGATCGATGGCGATGTGCAACGCATTCTCGAGATTTATCGCCGCGTTGGACGCAGCGATGCGACGGTGACCGCAGCCACTGAGACGGCTGAGAACGGTCGCGTCAATGTGACATTCAACATCGTTGAAGGCAGCAAGACGGGCATTTCGACCATCAACTTCGAAGGCAACCGGGCTTTTGGCACCTGGCGCCTGAAGAACCTGATGCAGCTGACCGAGTCGAATCTTCTCAGCTTCCTCAAGTCTTCTGACGTCTATGATCCTGACCGCCTGTCGGCGGATGTGGAGGCGATCCGCCGCCACTACCTGAAGAATGGTTACGTCGATTTCCGCGTTGTCTCCTCTGATGCCGTGTTCGATGCAGCGAAACGCGGCTATGTTATCACCATCGCGGTGGACGAGGGTGAACAGTATCGCGTCGGCCAGGTCGACGTTGATTCCCGACTGCCGACGGTCGATGCCAACCAGCTGCGCGGCCGCGTCCTGACGAGGCCCGGATCCGTCTACAACGCTGAAGCGGTTGAGAAGACGGTCGAAGGTATGACCACCGATGCCGCGCGCCGTGGCCAGCCGTTCGTACAGGTGCGCCCACGCGGCGACCGCGACACCGCAAACCGCGTGGTCAACCTCGGCTACACGGCTGACGAAGGTCCGCGCGTCTACATTGAACGCATCAATATCCGGGGGAACAGCCGCACGCGCGACTATGTGATCCGTCGCGAGTTCGACGCGGGTGAGGGCGATGCCTACAATCGTGCGCTGATCGACCGTGCGGAACGCCGCTTGAAGGCGCTGGCCTACTTCAAGACCGTCAAGATTTCGCAGGAGCCGGGTTCCTCACCGGATCGCATCGTATTGAACGTGGATGTTGAGGACCAGCCCACCGGTCAGTTCTCCATCGGTGCGGGCTACTCCACGAATGACGGCATTCTTGGAGAAGTATCGATCGCCGAGCAGAACTTTCTCGGCCGTGGTCAATTCGTGAAGCTGTCCGGCACCAACGGCCAGAAATCACGCGGTGCCGAGTTCTCGTTCACCGAGCCGTTCTTCCTCGGCTATCGCATTTCGGCCGGCTTCGACGTCTTCACACGGTATTCGGACCAGACAGAACAGGGCCGTTACACCAGCCAGACCACGGGTGGCACCGTTCGCTTTGGCCTGCCGGTGACGGATGAGCTTTCTGTCGGCTTGCGTTACTCGCTTTTCCAGACGGACATCAAGATTCCGAATACATTCAAGGATCCGTTCAACGATTGTACGTCGCGCATTCCAGGTCTGACGCCGTTCCAGGGTGGTGCTGGTTTTGAGGCACTTTCGATTATCAACAATTGTCTTACCAATGGCGAGGCCTCGCTTGCGGTGAAAGAAGCACGCGGGCGCCGGATCACCTCGCTCGTTGGATTGAACTTCGTCTACAACACGCTCGACAATCCCAAAGAGCCCACATCGGGCTTCCTCATAACCCTGAGTCCGGAAGTTGCCGGCCTGGGTGGTGATTCGCGCTTCGTTCGCCTCACCGGTGAGGCGCGCTACTACTACAGCATCTGGGATGACGTGGTGGCGCTGGCCAAGGTTCAGGCGGGTCATATCCAGGGCTTCGGTGGTGGTCGCTTGCTGTTGACCGACCACTTCAACCCTGGCTCCTCGCTGGTTCGCGGCTTTGCGCCCGGTGGTTTTGGCCCGCGCGACGTGTCCTATGACACCCGCACCGGTTCTCTCGGCGGCACGACCTATTATGGTGCCTCGGTCGAAGTGAACTTCCCGATCTTCGGCGTGCCGAAAGAGATCGGCATCCGCGGGGCTCTTTTCGCCGATGCGGGAACGGTGCTGAACTATGACGGGTACCGCAACTTCGCCAACATCGGCGGCCGCACCGTCGGCGTGGCCGGAAATGGTTGCGCCCTTGGCGCTAACATCAACATCACGACGCAGGGGCTTTGCCTTGCCGTGAATGACAGCGGCAAGATCCGCGCTTCCGTCGGCGCATCGTTGCTCTGGCAGTCGCCACTTGGTCCGATCCGCTTCGACTACGCATTCCCGATCGCGAAGGACAAGTTTGACCGCACGCAGGCGTTCCGCTTCTCCGGCGGCGGCCGCTTCTAAGGCGTTTGCGCGGCGAACCCTCGCCGCGCGGCCCTCGGGATGGATCGTACTTCGCGCTTCTTTGGTCCGCATGGCGGGCTTTCCCTGACAGAGGTGTCCGCCCTTGCTGGCGTGCCCGCGCCCGAGGGGTTTGATTCCGACCGCAGGTTTGGCGGGCTTGCGCCGCTCGATGCAGCAGCGCCGGACGACATCAGCTTTCTTGACAATGCGCAGTATATTGATCAGGCGGCGAAAACTGGCGCGGGACTGGTGCTTGTTGGTCAACGGCACGCCGACAAGGTGGCGGCGGGCGCGATCCGGCTGGTTGTCAAGGAGCCCTACCGGGCCTTCGCGAAGATCGCGGCGGCGCTGTTTCCATCCGCCATGCGGCCCCAATCCGTGTTCGCCGCGACAGGCGTGTCGGCAGGCAGCTTCATTCACCCTACGGCGCGGCTCGAACAGGGCGTCATCGTCGATCCCGGCGTGATCATCGGGCCCGCTGCGGAGATCGGTGCTAATACCGTGATCTGCGCCAACGCCGTGATTGGCCCCGGCGTCACCATTGGCCGCGACAGCGCCATTGGTCCGAATGCCGCGATCACCCATGCCCATATTGGCAACCGCGTGATCATTCATGCTGGCTGCAACATCGGCCAGGATGGCTACGGCTTTGCCATGGGTCCGGGCGGACATCTCAAGGTGCCGCAGGTGGGGCGGGTCATCATCCAGGACGATGTGGAGATTGGCGCAGGAACCTGCGTTGACAGAGGCATGAACCGTGACACGATCATCGGGGAAGGCACGAAGATCGACAACTTGGTCCAGGTCGCGCACAATGTGACAATCGGACGGCATTGCGTGATCGTCGCGCAGGTGGCACTTGCCGGCAGCAGCAAGCTGGAGGACTACGTGGTCATCGGCGGCAAGGCTGGGGTCATCGGGCATGCCACGGTGGGCATGGGCGCACAGATTGCGGCAACCAGCTCCGTCGGTCGCGATGTGCCGCCGGGCGAACGTTGGGGCGGTACGCCCGCAAAGCCAATCCGCGAGTTGTTCAAGGAGATGACAGCGCTGGAGCGGCTCGCGAAAGGCAGGTTGGTGATACCTGCTGGCGACAAGGCGACGGAAGGCTGAAGTGAGGGGCTGATGGCGAACAGGATCGAAGGGCGGACAACGCTCGATACGCTGGATATCCTCAAGATCCTGCATCTTTTGCCGCATCGCTATCCCTTCCTGCTGGTTGACCGCATTGTCGATATCAAGCGCGGGCAGTCCTGCGTCGGGATCAAGAACGTGACGTTCAACGAGCCGCATTTTCAGGGGCATTTCCCGATGATGCCTATCGTGCCGGGCGTGATGATCATCGAGGGCATGGCGCAGGCGGGCGGCTGTGTGGCGCTGCTGGATGCCGATGACGACAGCGTGGCCCAGAAGGTCTACCTGATGACGGTGGACAAGGCCAAGTTCCGCAAGACGGTGGGTCCGGGAGATGTGATGCACTATCACATGAACCTGATTTCCCGGCGCAAGAACATGTGGTGGTTCCGGGGTGAGGCAATTGTCTCCGGCAAAGTGGTCGCCGAGGCTGAACTTGGTGCGATGATTGTGTCGGATGAGGGAGCGCCCGCTCCACGGTTCCAAGGCCAATAGCCCCGGCTGGGTTAGCCGTGTGAGGATGCTCATGAATGTAATTCATCCTATGTCGGCGGTCGATCCAGCTGCCACGTTGGGCGGCGGGGTCGAAATAGGTCCGTTCTGCACCGTCGGCCCGCATGTGACACTTGGTGACGGCGTGAAGCTGATCAGCCACGTTGCGCTTGCAGGACACACGAGTATCGGTGCGCGCACGCGCGTCTTCCCGTTCGCGTCGCTCGGCCACGAGCCGCAGGATCTGAAGTTCAAGGGCGAGGCCTCGACGCTCATCATCGGTGCGGATTGCACGATCCGCGAGGGGGTGACGATGAACCCCGGCACCGAGGGCGGGACAATGACAACGGTCATCGGCGACCGCTGCGTTTTCCTCGCCAACAGCCACGTTGCCCATGATTGCAAGCTGGGCAAAGGGGTCATCTTCTCCAATAATGTCATGCTCGCGGGGCATTGCACCGTCGGAGATTATGTCATCATGGGCGGTGCATCGGCGGTGCATCAGTTCGTGCGCATTGGCGACCACGCCTTTGTGGGGGCAATGTCAGGCATCAGCAATGATCTCATCCCTTTTGGCATGGCTGTCTCGCACGAGCGTGAAGCGCATCTCTCGGGCCTCAACATTATCGGGCTGAAGCGGCGGGGCTTCACGCGGGAGCAGATCCACGAACTGCGCCGGGCCTACCGGCTGCTGTTTGCCGACGAAGGAACTCTCAAGGAGCGGGTCGAGGATGTGGCGACGGAGTTCGACTCCCATCCGCTGATCCATGAAATCCTCGACTTCATCCGCAATGGTGGCGAGCGTTCCGTGCTGACGCCGAAGGATGGTCCGTGAGCGAAGAGGGCTCGCCAATGGCGGCTCCCCTCGTCGCCCTGATCGCGGGCGAAAGTTCCGGCGATCTTCTTGGCAGGCGGCTGATGGACGCACTTCGCCGTATCGCCCCCGAAGTGCGCTTCATGGGCGTCGGCGGCCCGACGATGGAGGCAGCCGGTCTCAAAAGCCTGTTTCCAATGTCGGATATTGCCGTCAACGGGTTTCTGCCCGTGATCAGGCGCCTGCCGTCCCTGCTGGTGCGGATCGACCGCACAGCGGCAGACGTGGCGCGCGCGAAGCCGGATATCGTCGTCCATATCGACGCGCAGGACTTCAACAAGCGTGTCGCGATGAAGCTGCGAAAACGCCTCCCGGACACGCCCCTCGTCGGATATGTCGCGCCCACGGTCTGGGCGTGGAGGCCGGGCCGGGCGCGAACGTCGGCGAAGCTCTTCCGACGGTTGCTCGCGGTTCTGCCGTTCGAGCCGGAAGCCATGGCGCGGCTCGGTGGGCCTGACACCGTCTACATCGGTCATCCTCTGATGGAGCAGGATTGGCCCGAGCCCAAGTCCTTTCGCAAAACACCAGGCAAGCCACCCCTGCTGCTTCTGCTTCCCGGCAGCCGACAGGCCGAAATCAAGGGTCTGCTGAGGCATTTTGGCGAGGCTGTTTCCGTGCTTGCTCCGCGCTTTCCCGGGTTGAGGCTGGCTTTGCCCACCGTGCCACATCTGGCCACCGCTGTGGCCTCGGCTGTCGAGAACTGGCCGCTGAAGCCCGCGATCATTACGGACGAAGTGGCGAAAGATCGCGTGTTCCGCTTGGCAGACGTGGCGCTCGCAGCTTCAGGCACGGTTGTGCTGGAACTGGCGCTTGCCGGCGTTCCCACTGTTGCCGCCTACCGTGTCGGTCGCGTGCAGTCAGAGGTCCTGAGAAAGGTGCTCACCACGCGATATGCGACCCTGCCCAACGTTATCCTCGACCGGCCGCTGGTACCGGAATTTCTCGGCTCGGCCTGGAATGGCGAAGGCCTTGCCGGGGCGGTCACAGAATTGCTGCTGCCGGGTCCTGCCCGCGAGGGTCAACTTCAAGGCTTCGCCCAAATCAGGCAGCGGATGGCCGTATCGGGCGCTTTCCCCAGCGACAGGGCGGCGGCGGAGATTCTGTCCCTCCTGCCGCGCTGACAGAATCACACCAGCAAGCGGTATAGCCGCTGCGGACGATCCCGTCTCACCGGCACATGCGGGAGCTCAGCGGCGCTGCGCCACCGGCGTGTAGTCACGCTGCGGCGCGCCTGTGTAGAGCTGGCGGGGACGACCGATCTTCTGGCCGGGGTCCTCAATCATCTCTTTCCACTGGGCTATCCAGCCGACCGTGCGGGCGAGTGCGAAGAGCACCGTGAACATGTCGGTGGGGAAGCCCATGGCCTTCAAAGTGATGCCTGAGTAGAAATCGATGTTCGGATAAAGCTTCTTCTCGATAAAGTAGCTGTCTGACAGTGCGATGCGCTCTAGCTCCATCGCCACGTCAAGCAGGGGATCATCCTTGATCCCAAGCTCGTTCAGCACTTCATGCGTGGTCTTCTGCATGATGCGGGCGCGTGGATCGTAATTCTTGTAAACACGGTGGCCGAAGCCCATCAGGCGGAATGGATCGTTTTTATCCTTGGCCTTGGCAATATACTTCGGAATATTCTCGACGGAGCCGATCTCGGACAGCATCTTCAACGCTGCTTCATTGGCTCCCCCATGGGCAGGGCCCCAGAGGCAGGCGATGCCGGCGGCGATACAGGCGAAGGGGTTGGCACCAGAAGAACCGGCGAGGCGCACGGTGGAGGTTGACGCGTTCTGCTCATGGTCCGCGTGGAGGATAAAGATCCTGTCCAGTGCGCGTGACAGGATTGGGTTGACCTTATAGTCTTCTGCCGGAACAGCAAAGCACATGCGCAAAAAGTTTGACGTATAGTCGAGGCTATTTTGCGGATAGACGAAAGGCTGCCCGATCGTATACTTGAAGGCCATTGCTGCAAGCGTGGGCATCTTGGCGATCATGCGCATGGACGCGATCATTCGCTGCTGCGGATCGGAGATGTCAGTTGAGTCGTGGTAGAAGGCCGAGAGCGCGCCGACGGCTGCCACCATGACCGCCATCGGGTGCGCGTCGCGACGGAAACCCTGGTAAAAGCGGCTCATCTGCTCATGCACCATGGTGTGGCGCGTGACGCGATAGTCAAAGTCCGCTTTCTGCGCAGCGGTCGGCAGTTCTCCGTAAAGAAGGAGGTAGCAGGTCTCGAGGAAGTCACCGTGTTCCGCCAGTTGCTCGATCGGGAAGCCCCGGTAAAGCAGGACTCCGGCGTCGCCGTCGATGTAGGTGATCTTGGATTCGCAAGCCGCCGTCGAGGTGAAGCCCGGATCATAGGTAAACATGCCCGACTGGGCGTAAAGCTTGCCGATATCCACGACATCCGGGCCAATGGATCCCGGCTTGACGGGAAGATCGATCACCTTGTCATCGACTTTGAAAGTGCTGGTATGCGCTGTCATGTCCCGGCCTCCTGCAGCTTGCTCCAGGGCGGTCTCCGGCCCCGTTATTGTGCGTTGCGGTATGCGTATCGCATCGTTCAGACCTCAGCAAGTCAACCTTCGGCGAGAGGCTCTCAGGGAAATGCCTTTCGCCGCAGCCGCCAAAGGATAAGCGCTGCATATGCCGTCAACATCAGGCCAACGACGCCTGGCAGGCCCTGTGGTCCTGCCGCATCCATGCCGGCACCCACCAGGGGAGGCCCGATGATCAGGCCCAATGAGTAGAGCATCACGAAGGCGGCGTTGGCGGAGGCGAGGTCAAGCCCGGTGTAGCGGGAACCCAGGTGTGCCAGGCCGACGGTGTAAAGCCCGCCGGTGAAACCTCCGAAGACGAACAATGTGGCCAGAAAGAGAGGCAGCGACGGCAGCGCCAGCGGCATAAGTGCGCACGTAGCGGCACCGACGCCTGCGCACATCAGCAGAACCTTGCGCCTGTCAAAGCGATCCGACAGCCAGCCGAGGGGGACCTGCGACACCACATTGCCGGCGGCGACCACGCCCACCAGCAGTGCGGCAGATGTCTCGCTGAAGCCGGTGCGGAGGCCATAAACGGGAAACAGCGCAAAACCGCCTGTCTCGACTGCGCCGAAAACGAAGCCTGCAAAGGTCGCGGTGGGGACCGCAATCAGAAACGGCAGCACCCGCGCCTTGCCGTGCGGATCAAGCGGCAGGTCGCCGCTGCGCACGAAGGACATGGGGATCAGGGCAGCAAGCGTGAGCATGGCGCAGGCAAGATAGGGCGCGGCCCCCGCCGTTCCGGCCAGCCCGAGAACCAGCGGCCCCAGCGCAAAACCGAGCGCCAGCACCGTGGCGTAAATGCCCATGACGAAGCCGCGCCGATCCGCCGGGGCTGCAGCGTTGATCCAGTATTCAGACAGAACGAACAGCGTGCCGAGAGCCGCGCCAAAAGCGAGCCGTGTGGGAAACCATGCCCAGAAAGGCAGAAGATAGAAGCCGACCACCGTGGCTGCCGATACCATGATCGCGCCCGCAACCAGGCGGCTGGCACCCAGCCTGGCCGCAAGGCGCGGCACGTAAGGTGCGGCGAGCAATGTGCCAAAGCCGCCAAATGCCGTGTTCAGGCCGGAGATGGTGGCGCTGACGCCACGCTTCTCCATTTCAATCGCAAGCAGCGGGATCAACAGGCTGAGCGACATTCCGACGAGCGCCACCAGCAGGATTGCGCCGCCGATGGTTTGCCGCGACTCGCGTGTGAAGGTCACAACGTCTCGCGCCGGAAACGCCGGTTGATCTCGTAGTAGAAGGGCACCGGCGCATGCGCGCGATCAAGCCCTTCCGCGAGGCGTTCCCTCAACTCCTCGACAATCACCTGCGTGATCATCGGCAGATCAAGCCGCGTTGCCTCGTCCGGCGTTGCCCAGACCAGTTCGGTCAACTCGGAATCAGGCCCGACATCGGGCTCTATGCGCACTGCTGCCGAGCGGATGTCAGCCGCGAAAAAGCGGGTATCGAAGCGGCGCGGCCGGCCGGGCGGTGTGATGGCGCGGGCAACGAAAGCCAGCACATCCGGCGTGGGGTGGACACCCGCCTCGATGAAAGCGCGCCAGGAGCCGCTGGCTTTCGTGTCAGGCGTACCGAAGTCGGCGGTGCCGATCATATAGCCGGTTTCCTCGAAGGTTTCGCGGATAGCAGCCATCGCCAGCGCGCGGCAGCGCTGCGGCGTCATGCGTGTGGCGCGCAGCATCAGCCGCGCCTCGGCGCGCGGTGCCAGCGCGCCCATGGCCACCATCACGCGGTCCATCGGATCGACACGGCCGCCGGGGAAGACGTATTTGCCCGGCATGAACTTGAGCGAAGCGTTGCGGCGGCCAAGCAGGATCTTCGGTGTCCTGCCCTTCTGGTCCACAAGGATCACCGTCGAAGCATCGACCGGGCGCATCGGCGGCGCACCGCGTGTCCGCTGTTCGGCGTCAAGCTTCGAAGGTAGATCATTCATGGGCCGGGCGACGCGCGGGCGGGTTTGGCTGTCCGGTCGTGATAGTCACCCTTTGAATCGAAACCATGCAGGCGCATTCCCCATTGCAAGCCGATCACAGCCCCCTTGACCGGTTGCATGAGGCCCAGCGTCATGGCCAGCGTCAGCGGCACCCAGATTGCAAAATGCATCCACATTGGCCACGGGTTGGCAGACATTTCGTTGGCAAGCACCAGCGGCACCACGAAATGGCCAACGATCATGATGGTGATGTAGGGAGGCAGATCGTCGGAGCGCTGACCTTCCATGCTCTCGCCGCAGCGCTCGCAGGCGGAGACTGGCTTGAGGAAGCGTCCGAACAGCCGACCCTCGCCGCATTGCGGGCAGCGGCAGCGGAAGCCGCGCAGAACAGAGCGGCCGGTATCGCGTTCGCCGCCGGTGTCTTTGGTCAGGTTGGATGTCTTCATCATCTTCCCCGTGTGCGCCGACCCTTGACCGCCTTCAAGGGGTTTTCGCGCATGACGCGTCTGCGTCTTTCACCACGCTTGCCCGAAACAGCGCCAATCCGGCTTCCTTCGGTGAGGATTTCGAAGCGCAGTGCTCCCGCCAGCGGGGTCGCTTCAGCAAGGCGCACCTCGACGTTGTCGCCAAGCCGCCAGCCATCGCCCGTCCGGTCACCGACCAGCGCCTGCGCCGCCTCGTCATGGCGGTAGAAATCCGCCCCCAGCGTTGCCGCCGGCACGAAGCCATCGGCACCCGTCTTGTCCAGCTTGACGAAGAGCCCCGATTTCGTGACTCCCGAGACGCGTCCCGCGAAGCGCGCGCCGATCTGGTCGGCGAGATGATGGGCAATCAGCCGGTCGTAGGTCTCGCGCTCCGCCGCCATGGCGCGCCGCTCAGCGCCAGATATCTGCGATCCAAGTTCGCGAAGCCGGTCCAGCGTCATGTCTGGCAGGCCGTCCTCGCCAAGCTCGAGCGCGCGCACCAGCGCCCGGTGGACGATGAGATCTGCGTAGCGGCGGATCGGCGAGGTGAAATGGGCGTAGCGGCGCAAGTTCAGGCCGAAGTGGCCGATGTTCTCCGGCGCATATTCCGCCTGTGCCTGGCTGCGCAGGATCACCTCGTTGACCAGCGTCGCGTGCGCCGTGTCAGTGAACTGGCCGATGATGCGGTTGAAGAGGGAGGGGCGCACTGTGCCACCCTTCGGCAGGTCAGCTTCCAGCGTGCGCAGGAACGTGCGCAGCGTTTCCATCTTCGCCATCGCCGGCGCATCGTGGATGCGAAACAGCAGCAGTGACTTCTTTTCGATGAGGGTCTCCGCCGCGCAGACATTGGCGAGGATCATCATTTCCTCGATCAGCCGGTGTGCATCGAGCCGGTCACGCAGCGTCACGTCCTTCACCTTGCCGTCCGCATCAAGGATCAGCTTGCGCTCCGGCAGGTCCAGATCAAGTGGCGCGCGGTCGGTGCGGGCGCGTTTCAGTGCCGCGTATGCGCCGTAGAGGGGTCGCAGAACCGCCTGAACAAATCCCTCGCCCTGTGCCTGTCGGAGAGTGGATTGCTCAAGGTTGTCGCTGGGGCGGTCATCCTTCGACGGGCTCAGGATGAGGTCGGAGAGCGGTATTGTCCCATCAACGGCCGCCTGCGCCTGCTCGTAGGCGAGCTTGGCGTGGCTCTGCATCATGATGCGGTGGAAACTATGCGCAAGCTTGCGGCCGTCGGCGGCGATGACAACGCGCACTGCCAGCGCCGGCCGGTCCTTACCGGGCACAAGAGAGCAAAGATCATTGGAGATGCGCTCCGGCAGCATCGGCACGACGCGGTCTGGGAAGTAGACCGAGTTTCCGCGGTCAGCCGCCTCCCGGTCCAGCGCGCCGCCTGGGCGCACATAGGCTGCAACATCGGCAATGGCGATGGAGAGGATGAAGCCGCCCGCGTTCGCCGGATCATCGTCGGGCATGGCGTGGACGGCGTCATCGTGGTCCTTGGCGTCGGCCGGATCAATGGTGATCAGCGACAGCTCGCGCCAGTCCTCGCGACCCTTCATCACGGCGGGCTTTGCCGCCTCGGCCTCTTCCAGTGCGGCATCGGGGAAGACATGCGGAATGGCGTGGTTGTGGATGGCGATCATGCTCGCCGCTTTCTCGCCGGTGGCAGAGCCCAGCCGCTCCACGACCTTCGCACGTTTCAGGCCGAGTTTCTCCTCACGGATGGTTTCCACCGCGACGAGATCTCCGTCCTGTGCATCCAGCGTATCATCCGGCCGGACGTGGAGTTCGCGACCAAGGCTCTTCTTGTCGATGGGCAGGATGCGCCCGCCCGCGCCTTCGGGCCGGAACACGCCAATGATGCGCGTGGCACGGGCATCGAGGATCGTCAGCACGCGGGCGTGGACCTCAAGCGTCGGCCCCGAGCGCGACAATCGCTCGATCTTCACGAGCGCGCGCTCGCCAACACCGGGCTGGCGCTTGTCACGACGGCCGAGCATCAGCCGGATCAGCGGCGGCTCGCCCCTTGTCCATTCAAGCGGTTTTGCCAGCAATTCGCCATCCCTGTCGCGGCCGACGATCTCCGCCGGGAACACCGGGGGTAGGTTTTCTGCTCCAATGCTGATACTGCTGTCCCGTCTTCGGCTCATATGGGCGCCCCTTCCTTCTCCCCTTGCGGGAGAAGGTGGTCGGCGGATGCCGACCGGATGAGGGGAAGATGGGGATTGCGACGTCCGCGCGCGCCCTCATCCGTCACGCAATGCGTGACACCTTCTCCCGCAAGGGGAGAAGTTGCGCGCATTACTTTGCCACCTTGGAGGTTTTGGGTTTGGCCGCCACTTTGGGCTTCGCGGCGGCCTTCGGCTTGGCCTCCGCCTTGGGTTTCGCTGCGGCTTTCGGCTTTGCGGCCGGCTTGCCACGGCCAGATTTGCCAGAGGGTGCCGCCGCCTGTCGCGCACGGATCAGATCGACAGCCTGCTCCAGCGTAATTGCTTCCTTCGGGATCGACTTGGGGATGGTCGCGTTGACATCGGTCCATTTGACGTAGGCGCCATACTTGCCATCGAGCACCTGCACCGCGCCGCCGTCCGGATGGTCGCCCAGTGGCCGCCCTGCCGGAGCAGCCCCTCCGCGCCGGAAACCTCCGGGACCTCGGGCAAGCTTCGTGGCGATCAGGTCGACCGCGCGGTTGAGGCCGATCGTGAGAACATCCTCGGCGTCGGTCAGGTTGGCGTAGGTCTTGCCGTGCTGCACATAGGGGCCAAACTTGCCGAAGTTGGCCATGATCGGCTCGCCGTCTTCCGGGTGCTTGCCGACCTCGCGGGGCAGGGCCAGCAGACTCAGCGCCTGTTCCAGCGTGATCTCGCCCAAGGACATGCCCTTCGGGATCGACGAGCGCTTTGGCTTTTCGCCATCGCCCAGCTGCACGAAGGGTCCGAAGCGACCGATCCGCGCCGTGATCTGCAGGTCGGTTGCTGGATCAACGCCCACGATGCGCGCACCATCCGCGCCCACACCTGCGGCAGACTCACCCTCGCCATCGGCCGTCGGCACGCCAAAGGGGCGGGTGTAGCGACATTCGGGATAGTTCGAGCAGCCGATGAAGGCGCCCGTCTTGCTGAGTCTGAGGCCAAGACGGCCGGTGCCGCAGCGGGCGCAGACGCGCGTATCCTCGCCGTTCTTTCCACTTGGGAAAAGATGTGGCCCCAGCATCGCATCCAGCTTGTCGATGACCTCCGTGGTGCGCAGTTCCTTGGTGCCGCCGATGGCAGCCGAGAAATCGTGCCAGAAACGGCGCATCACCTCTTTCCAGTCGATCTCGTTGTTGGAAATCCGGTCGAGCTCGTTCTCAAGGTTCGCGGTAAAATCGAACTCCACATAGCGGGCGAAGAAACTCTCGAGGAAACTCGTGACGAGGATGCCTTTGTCCTCGGCGACGAGGCGTTTCTTGTCGAGCCGCACATATTCCCGTTCGCGCAGCACCGCCAGCGTCGACGCGTAGGTGGATGGCCGGCCAATGCCGAGTTCTTCCATCTTCTTCACGAGTGACGCCTCGGTGAAGCGGGGCGGGGGCTCGGTGAAGTGCTGTGTCGCAGCGATTTTCTCCCGGGCGAGTGCATCGTCCTTGCGCATGGCCGGCAGCCGCCCGCCGTCCTCATCCTCGCCGTCGTCCCTGTCCTCGGTGTAGAGCGTCAGGAAACCGTCGAAGCGTACGACCTGTCCGGAGGCGCGGAGATCGAGGGTACGGCCGGCGACAGTGGCCGCGATGTCGGCTGTGGTGCGTTCAAGCTCGGCGGATTCCATCTGGCTCGCCATGGTGCGCTTCCAGATCAGTTCGTAGAGGCGGAAATCCTCGGCACCCAGATACTTGCGCATCTTGTCCGGTGTGCGCCAGACATCCGTCGGACGGATCGCTTCGTGGGCTTCCTGTGCGTTCTTCGCCTTGGTGGAATAAGCACGCGGTACGCCCGGCAGGTAGCGGTCGCCGAAGTCATTGGCGATCAGCCGGCGTACACCGGCAATGGCCTCGCCCGCCATCTGGACGCCGTCGGTGCGCATGTAGGTGATAAGACCGACCGTCTCGCCACCCAACTCGATGCCTTCGTAGAGCTTCTGCGCCACGCGCATGGTGATCGCTGGTGCCATGCCAAGCTTGCGTGAAGCTTCCTGCTGAAGGGTGGACGTCGTGAAGGGCGGATAGGGATGACGCTTTGCCGGCTTCGCCTCAATATTGGCGACGCTGAAGGCAGCCTTTTCCAGTGCCGCACGAAAGGCGTGAGCCTCTGCTTCCGTTCCAACGTCCAAACGGTTGATTTTCTTGCCATCTGCGCCGATGAGCCGTGCGTCGAACGTATCCCCGCCCGGCGTCTTCAGGGTGGCGACCAGCGACCAGTATTCGCGCGCCACGAAGCGCTCGATTTCCATCTCGCGGTCACAGACCAACCGGAGCGCCACCGACTGCACGCGGCCGGCCGAGCGTGCGCCCGGCAGCTTGCGCCAGAGCACGGGCGAAATGTTGAAGCCAACCAGATAATCGAGCGCTCGGCGGGCAAGATAGGCATCCACAAGCGCCTGATCGATGGAGCGCGGCTGGCGCATCGCTTCTTCCACCGCCTGCTTGGTGATGGCGTTGAAGGTGACGCGCTCCACCTTCACGTCCTTCAGCACACGCTTGTTCTTGAGGATCTCAAGGATGTGCCACGAGATCGCCTCGCCCTCGCGGTCCGGGTCGGTCGCGAGAATCACCCTGGTCGAGCCCTTGGCTGCCGCAGCGATGTCGGACATGCGCTTGGCCGCCTTGCCGTCCACCTCCCACAGCATGGCAAAGTCGGCCTCAGGATCGACGGAGCCGTCCTTGGCGGGCAGATCCCGCACGTGGCCGAAGGAAGCGAGAACTTCGTAGTCCTTGCCCAGGTATTTGTTGATCGTTTTCGCCTTGGCGGGCGACTCGACAATGACGAGATTGCTCACGCGGAAAGCGCCCCTCGGATTGGCCTGCGGATATCAGGATTGGGGGCGATACATGGGGAAGAGGCGCGTCCCTGTCAAACCCCGCCTTGTGGGGGACATGCGAAGGGACTACCCGTCAGCCTTGCCATGATGACCACCGACCCCTCGACCTACGTGTTCCCGAACCGGCATCTTCTCGGGATCGAGGGGCTGTCGCGCCCCGATATCGAAGCGCTTCTGGTGCTCGCCGACCGGGAGGTTTCGGTCTCCCGCCAGATCGAGAAGAAAAAATCGAGCTTGCGGGGCCGCACGCAGATCAATCTCTTCTTCGAGCCGTCCACGCGCACGCAGTCCTCGTTCGAGCTGGCTGGCAAGCGGCTAGGCGCGGACGTGATGAACATGTCGGTCGCCAATTCTTCCGCCAAGAAAGGCGAGACGCTGATCGACACGGCGATGACACTGAACGCCATGCGCCCTGACATCCTTGTGGTCCGCCATCACGCCGCCGGGGCCGTGGCGCTCCTGTCCCGCAAGGTGGAATGCGCGGTCGTCAATGCCGGTGACGGCGCGCATGAGCATCCCACACAAGCGCTGCTCGATGCGCTGACGATCATGCGGGCGAGGGGGCGCGTCGAGGGACTGGTCGTCGCGATCTGCGGCGATATCCTGCATTCGCGGGTCGCACGCTCCAACATGATCTGCCTCGCGACTCTGGGTGCCCGTGTGCGGCTGATCGGCCCGACCACGTTGATGCCCGTCGGAATTGAACGTTTCGGCTTCGAGATGTTCCATGACATGCGCAAAGGTCTTGATGGCGCAGATATCGTCATGATGCTGCGCCTGCAGCGCGAGCGCATGCATGGCTCCTTCGTTCCATCCACAAAAGAGTACTTCCGCTACTTTGGCCTTGATCGAGAAAAGCTGGCGTTGGCAAAACCCGACGCGCTCGTCATGCATCCGGGGCCGATGAACCGCGGCGTCGAAATATCCACGGAAGTTGCGGATGGCACACAATCGTTGATACGTGAACAAGTTGAGATGGGCGTTGCCGTGCGCATGGCTGTTCTGGAAGCGCTTGCACGCCGGCTTCCCAATTAATCTCGAATTGTGCGTTTGAATATACGGGTGATTAACAAAGGCATGGCAGTTTGTTTGCAAATGCGAAAGCAAACAGGACTGCCCCATGACTTCTCCAACATTTTTTGAAGAATTCAAGACACGCTCCACCTTTGTCGCGGCGATCGCGCTTTCCAATCCCGTCATCCTCACCTTTTACGTTGTGTACTCCCGATCCGGGCAGGGTGCGCTGGAATTCTGGTCAGTCGGAATGGTGTTGATTTCGATCACCTGTCTCCTGTGCCTTGCCGGCGTTGCGCTGGTGCTGCGCTCGGATCGAAACAAGCGCTTCCGGGCCGCGCAGGTTCGCAAGCGGGCCGACAAGCCTGACGGGAAGGCGTCTGTTGCCGGAGCCGAGGCCGCCCAACGCGGTTGAAAAGACCCCGGGCCGTGTC
>JBOFUS010000339.1:0-1751 GCA_051652685.1 Beijerinckiaceae bacterium | reverse complement strand
CGGTGCCCACTGGGGACTCGATAATCTCGTGGGCATCGTCGACATCAACGGAGCCGGCTCCGACGGCGTGGCGCAGGAGACCATGCGCTCCGAACCGCTGAAGGAGAAGTGGGAAGCCTTCGGCTGGAACACCATTGTTTTGAAGGATGGCCACGACATCGACACCACCTTTGACGCGCTGAACCGCGCTTTGAACGCACCCGCCGGCAAGCCGAGCGTGGTGCTGGCCTACACGGTTGCCGGCAAGGGTGTGTCGTTCATGGAGCACACCTGGCAATGGCATCTGGGTTTTCTTGGACCAGCCGATGTCGAGAAGGCCTATGCGGAAATCGACGCCGGAATGATAGGGTAAGGGAATGAGGTATCTGCAGGAGGATCAGTCATGGGAGCACCGTTTCCGCTGCGCAGCGTCGAGCCTGTGGCGCTTGACGACTACATTGTCTTCCGGGAAGCGCGGCCTGAGCGCGAACGCTGGACGCTTCTCGAGGGAGTTGCTTTCATGATGCCGCCTCCCAGCGTGCGCCACCAACGCCTGACGCTCAACCTCATCAATATCCTGAACGAGGGGCTCGATCGCATCCGGCCGGAATGGGTTGCGCTTGGCGCGGTCGGGCTTGCGCCGCGCGAACTGCGGGATTTCCGGCCGGAGCCGGATGTCGCAGTGATCGAGGCGCGGCAGGACGACCGTGTGTGGAGTGAGAATTTCCTTCTTGCCGCTGAAGTCGTGTCGGAGGCGAACACCACCGCAATGCTACTGGCCAAGCAGAAGGCCTACACGGCGCATCCCGCGTGCCTGCACGTCCTTGTCGTCGAACAGAAAGAGCCGCGTATCGGGCTGTTGTCCCGCACAAGCGATTTTCGGGAAGTCCGGCTCTCCGGCCTCGCGACGCGTCTTGAAATGCCGGAGTTCGGAGTCTCCTGCACGCTTGCTGATATCTATCGCCACATCGGCTTCTGACGTTTCGATCTGCTCAACGGGGAAACCATGTCCCAGACCACGAAGTACCGCGCCAACCCGCCGGCCCCCGGCATGGCCTACATGTCGAAGGAACTGAAGGCCGGCATCGATCTGTCGGAATCGACCGTCACCGATGCTTTCGACGAGCGCAGCTGGGACATGGCCGTCAGCCTTGGGCTGTCCAAACAACTCACCACCGGCGACACGCTGCTGGAACTGACGGCGGAAGGCCACGACGACATCGTCGTCTGCACGGCGGATCTTGGCAGGCCGACGCAGGTTATCCAGTTCGGCAAGAAGCACCCTGACCGCTACTTCAACTTCGGCATCGCCGAGCGCAACATGATCGGCGCAGCGGCTGGGCTCGCGACCATGGGGCTGACACCGGTCATCTCGAACTACTCGTTCTTTCTGGCGCTGATGGGCGTCGAGAACATCAGGAACGACATCTGCTACACCAACCTGCCGGTGAAGATGGTCGGCACCCACTCGGGCATTGCCATGGGTTTCTATGGTACCTCGCACCATTGCTGCGAGGATATCGGCGCGTTGCGGGCCATCCCCAACCTCACGCTCATGGCCCCATGCGACGGCAACGCGCTGCGCTCGGCGCTGAGGTCGCTCATCAAGCATCCGTCACCGATCTATTTCCGCGCCGGGCGCGGCCGCGAGGCAGTCGTCTATGACAAGCCGTTCGACTTCCGGATCGGCGGCTCCAACACCTTGCGTGAGGGAACGGACATCACGGTGCTCGCCATCGGCAATCTGGTGAAGGCCTCGCTCGATGCCCATG
>JBOFUS010000338.1:0-9822 GCA_051652685.1 Beijerinckiaceae bacterium | reverse complement strand
CACGCCGAAACGTGTGATGTCGCGCCGGACAAAGAGCCGCTTCTCCACATCCATGGTCACGCCCTTGCCGCGTGTCATGACAAAGCGGCAGGCCCCCGCGACGCTCGGGCTGTCGAGCAGCGCGTGGACAATGACCGTGCCATCCCTGCCGCCGTCCGGCTGCTCCAGCCAGACGTGGGTGAAGTCGGGAAACTCTTCCGCCCTGCCCGCCACCGCTGCATCCACCACGATGGCGCGGGCCGAGAGTCCGTACTGGAATTCGTCGCCAATGGCGCGAAAGTAGCTGGCTCCCAGAAACGCCACCCAGTCGTTGGAGCGCCAGGGCAGGTCCTTGCCCTTCCAACCCTTCGTCGGTGCGTCGCCCGCTGGTTCCATCGCTTCCTGGAAACGGAAACCGGCAAAGCCCGCGCCTTTCGGCAGCTTGTGAGCGATGGAATCCGCCGGCATGTCGAAATAATCTTCCCGGTAGATGATCTCGCGGGCCATTTTGTCCGCGCCGATCACATGGATGCGCTGCGGCTTCCTGAAGTACCGCCCGAGGTGGAAGAACGTGGCTGGGAAACGCCCCTTTGCGATCTCGGCGGGTTTTCCAGGGTCCGGTCGCTGTTCGTAGCTGAAGGGCGCATTTTCCGTGCGGAAGCGGATTTTGCCATGCGCGTCATAGTCGATCTGCTCGAGGATGTCGGGCGAAGGCACGGGCGGCGACACGTAAGGCTTGGCGGCCAGCGCCGCCGCGCGCTTCACCAGCGCGTCGAAGGAAAAAGCTTCCGCCTTGCCAAGCTCCAGTCCCAGAATGCGGGCTTCTGCCGGCGTTGCTGCGGCGGCAAGCGCCAGGGCGCCGAGTGAAAGGGTCTGACGACGGTCGATGCTGTCTGTCACCTGATATTCCCGTGCTGATCCGATCCGGCAGTGGATATAGGAGCGAGGGTCGCCGTTGTCGAACGGGAGCCTAACCCGCCGAGATCGGCACCGCCGGCTCATCCTTCACCTTCGCCAGCGCCAGCGCTGTGCGCACGGAGGCGAGGTTCGGCAGCGCCGTCAGCTCCGAGACGAAGGCCTGAAACGCTTCGAGATTGGGGAAGACGCATTTCAGCATCAGGTCGATATCACCTGAAAGCGTCCAGCTTTCGCGCACAGCGTCCCATGCGCCGATGCGCGCCAGAAACGCGTCGATCTCGGCCTTGGTGGTGCTCTTGAGCTGCACCATGGCGAAACAGGAGACACCAAAGCCCAGCTGCCGCGCATCCAGCGTGGCGCGGTACCCCCGGATCAGGCCCGCCTCCTCCAGCGCCTTGACGCGGCGCAGGCAGGGCGGCGCGGAGATGCCGACACGGCGGGACAACTCGACATTGGTAATGCCGCCATCGGCCTGCAGCTCGGCGAGGATCTTCATGTCGATGGCGTCAAGCTGGTGGCGCAAGCGCGAAGCCCCATGGTAACGGATCGGATCGTTTGTCTGTAACCGGTCGCGCGCGAGAAACAATCCTGCATCGATGACGCATTCCAAGACTTTTTCTGCGCTTGAATCGCAACTTGATGAGGCGAGGCATCGTCTCGGCGGTGCACGCTGCTGGATTCTGACGGATGGCAAGGCGGGCGATGAAGCGCAGTGCCTGGGCGTTGCAGAGCGGCTGGGGCTCTCGGTTGATCTGCGCCACGTGAACCCCCGCGCGCCCTTCGCCTGGGCGATGCCGCTGGGGCCGATTGATCCGCGTGAAGCGCCGGACCGGGCGGGCAGCCCTCTGGCTCCGCCATATCCCGACATCGCCATCGCATCGGGGCGTCGCGCCGTCGCCTATCTGCGAAGGCTGAAGCGCGAGGCGGGCCCAGCCACGCTGACGGTGTTCCTCAAGGATCCGCGCACGGGTGCCGGGGCTGCCGACCTGATCTGGGTGCCGGCGCACGACAGCCTTCGCGGCTCCAACGTCCAGGTGACGCTGACATCACCGCACCGGATCTCACCGGAGCGTCTGGCGGTCGCCCGCGCCTCGCCCGCTCCGTGGGGTATGGGCGATGGCCGACCGGGGCTTGGCGTGCTGTTGGGTGGCGACAGCCGGCATCACCGGTTTTCCCCAGCCGACATCGCCCGCTTCATCGGACAGCTTGGCGATCTGGTAGCCACCGGGCTGCGGCCGCTCGTGACACCCTCGCGCCGCACCCCGCCGGCACTGGCTGGGGCAACGAAGGCGCTGGTCGTGGACTCGAGGGGATACTTCTGGGACGGAACCGGCGAAAACCCCTATCTCGCGTTGCTGGCCCATGCCGACCTTCTCGTCGTCACCGCCGACAGCGTCAATATGCTGGGCGAGGCGGCGGCGACGGGCACGCCGATCCATCTCTTCGCGCCAACGGGCGGGCACACGAAGATATCATCCTTTGTGAAGGGCCTGATCGATCACGGAGCTGTGCGCCCGCTGGGGGGGCGGCTTGAAAGCTGGTGCTATCCCCCCCTAGATGCAACTCCGGAAATAGCCATTGCCGTGGCGGAGGCCTACCGGAAGCTCCGCAGCGGATAGTCCACCAAGGAACACATTATGTCCGTCATTCCCCTGACCGTTCAGCATCGCAAGCTCATCATCGTCGGCTCCGGCCCCGCCGGCTACACTGCAGCCGTCTACGCGGCGCGCGCCATGATGGCCCCCATGCTGATCTCGGGGTTCGAGCCTGGCGGCCAGCTGATGATCACGACGGATGTCGAGAACTATCCGGGCTTTGCCACTGCCATTCAGGGCCCCTGGCTGATGGAGCAGATGAAGGCGCAGGCCGAGCATGTGGGCACCGAGATGGTGTCCGATCACATTACTGCCGTCGATCTGTCTCGCCGTCCCTTTCGGCTGACCGGCGATGGCGGGGCGACCTACACCTGCGATGCGCTGATCATCGCGACGGGAGCCAAGGCCAAGTGGCTCGGCATTCCTTCGGAGGAGAAGTTCAAGGGCTTCGGCGTCTCGGCCTGCGCCACCTGCGATGGCTTTTTCTACCGCAACAAGGATGTGGCTGTCGTCGGCGGCGGTAACTCGGCAGTTGAGGAGGCGCTCTACCTCGCCAATCTCGCGTCAAGCGTCACGGTCATCCACCGCCGCCGCGCCTTCAAGGCGGAGCGCATCCTGCAGGAGCGGCTGTTCAAGCATCCCAAGGTCAAGGTGATCTGGGACAGCGCCGTGGAGGAGATTTGCGGCGACGAGAACCCGCTGGGCGTAACGCATCTGAAGCTGAAGAACGTGGTCACCGGCGATATCAGCCAACTCAAGGTGCACGGCCTCTTCGTCGCCATTGGCCATGTGCCGGCATCCGATATCTTCAGGGGACAGATCGAGATCAGGCCGAATGGCTACGTTCAGGTCGCGCCCAACTCGACCGCGACGAGCGTTCCCGGCGTCTACGCCGCAGGCGATGTGGCGGATGATGTCTTCCGCCAGGCGGTGACGGCGGCAGGCCTTGGCTGCATGGCGGCGCTCGAGGCGGAGCGCTGGCTGCAGGCCGAAGAGAGCCTCCAGCACGCTGCGGAGTGAGGTTCAGCCGCCCGCAGCCAACGGCGCGGACGCCTTGCCCGCCTCCCAGCCCAGAATGGCTTGCTTGCGCGTGATGCCCCAGTGGTACCCCGTGAGCGCGCCCGTCCCGCCGAGCACCCGGTGACACGGCACCACGAAGCTGAGCGGATTGCGCCCCACCGCTGCGCCGACCGCACGGGCGGCGGAAGGCTTGCCGATGCGGCTTGCCACGCGCCCATAGGTCGTGGCCTGGCCGAGCGGGATATCGAGCAACGCCTGCCAGACGCGGACCTCGAAATCGGAGCCAAGCATGACCACGCGCAACGGCCGGTCCGGCCGCCAGCAGTCCATGTCGAAGATGCGGCGTATGGCCTCGGCGGCCGCCGGCTGGTCCTCGACAAACATGGCCTTTGGCCAGCGGTGGACCATGTCGGCCAGCGCGCCTTCCCGCCCGCCGGCTGGTTTGCCGCTGTCAGCGGCGCGGCCAGGCGCATCCTTGTCGTCCACCCAGCCGAGCGCAGCAAGGCCCCGGTCCGTCAGTACGGCAAGCGCCTCGCCGAAGGGTGAGGCGTGGTAGCCATAGCGCAGCGTGAGCCCCGCGCCACCGGCCTTCCACTCGCCGGGGCTCATCGCCTCGTGGGTGACGAAGAGATCATGCAAGCGGCCGGGGCCGGAAAGGCCGAGTTCATAGGTTGCATCCAGCAGGCTGGCGTTGCCCGAAAGCAGTGCCTTGGCGCGGTCGAGCGTCAGAGCCTGGAGAAAGGCCTTCGGCGTGAGGCCGGCGAAACGGCGGAAGAGCTGATGGAAATGCTGCGGCGTCATGCCGACATGCTCCGCCACCTCATCGAGGCTCGGCTGGCGCTGGTAGCGCCGCGTCAGGAATTCCAGCGCGCGGCGCACGCGGTCATAGTCCGACATCTGGTCGGGCAGGGGCGCGGTCGGCTCCTTGAGGGTCATCAGCATGGCGGCGGCTCCTCGCAATCGGGTCGTTGGGGGAGAATAGCCCGCACGCGCCGCCTCGCCACCCGAAAAGCCGCTGGTTTCAACCCTACGCCGGACTTGAAACCGCAGCCCGTTCGGACTATCGGGTCTTTCGCTGGCCTTGCCGGCATGTGCAGCTGTAGCTCAGTTGGTTAGAGCGTCGGAATGTGGCTCCGAAGGTCCCCCGTTCGAGCCGGGGCAGCTGTACCATCTCTCGTCATCCAACGTTCCTGTCAGTAGAAGCGGACAGGAAAATATTTCAGCAGCAGGTCCTCATAGACACCGTTCTCCGCCAGCCGGAAGAGCGCGTAGTCGACCGCGCGCTTTAACTGCGGTGCATCCCTGCGCAGCGCGATCACGGCGCCTTCGCCGAAAAAGCGGCTCTCGTAGAACGGACCTCCGACAAACCGGCAGCAATTCTTGCCATTCTCCGCATTGAGAAAGAGCGAGAGCGCCACGCCGTCGGCGAACACCGCCTCGACCTTGCCGTCCGCCAGTAGCCTTAGCGCGTCATCAAGCTCGCGTGTCTGCGAAAGCTTCGCCGCCGGGAAGAAGCCGGTCACGAAGCTCGCATGCGCGGTACCCTCGACGACCGCGACGCGGCGGTCCCTGAGATTTGCCGGTGTTGCATCCGCAATCCCCGCCACGTTTCGGGCAACAAAGCGACCGGGTGTGCGGTAATAGGGCAGGCTGAGCAGCGCCTTGCGCCGCGCTTCCTCGGTGTTCTTGAGCGAGGCAATCACGGCGTCGCCGCGCCCTTCCGCCAGGCTGTCGAGCAACGTGTCCCAGCGGCGCGACTGGATGGTGCAGGCAATCTTCAGCTCGTCGCAGATGGCGCGGGCAAGATCGACGTTGAACCCCGTCAGCTGGCCATCCGGCCCCAGAAAGTGAAACGGCGGATAGTCGTCCTCGGTCAGAAAGCGGATCGCACGAACGGCCGTGAGATCAGGGCGCTCCGGCTTGCGCGTCAGGTCGAAGAAGGGTGCCGCACGCTGTGGCTGGGTTTGCGGTTGCGCAAGCGCCGGCTTCGCTGCTGCCACGCCAGCCGACAGCAGCAACAATCCCGCCAGTAGAGTCCGCGCGCCGCCTGTCATCTCAACCGGACTTTGGTTCCGCGTTGACGAAGGCAATGCGGATCATGTTCGTCGCGCCCGGAGTGCCGAAGGGAACACCCGCTACCATGATCACGCGTTGGCCGGCTCTGGCGAAATCATCGGCCAGCGCCGCCTGCGCACCGCGCTCCGCCATGTCGCTGGCGTCCGCCGGATCAGGTCCGACCACGGCATGAACGCCCCAGACCAGCGTCAGCCGCCGTGCCGTGGTGAGCGATGGTGTCAGCACCAGCGTTGGCGTCAACGACCGCTCGCGGGCGATGCGCATGGCGGTGGAGCCCGATGCAGTCCAAGCGACGATGGCCTTGAGGTCGATGGTCTCGGCGATCTGGCGGGCCGCCGCCGCGATGGCGTCCGCGCCCGTGTGCTCTGGTTCGCTGCGCTGGCCGGCAATGATAACGCCGTAGTTGGGGTCGGCCTCGATCTCCTCGATGATGCGGTT
Source organism: Beijerinckiaceae bacterium (assembly GCA_051652685.1). Lineage (GTDB taxonomy): Bacteria > Pseudomonadota > Alphaproteobacteria > Rhizobiales > Beijerinckiaceae > JADCCX01. Next base: position 3,796 of record JBOFUS010000338.1, on the reverse strand, counting down.
CATCATCGAGACGGCCTCGAAGGGATATTTGCCCGCAGCGCTCTCTGCCGAAAGCATCACGGCGTCCGCGCCCTCGAAGACGGCGGTGCCGACATCCGATACCTCGGCGCGGGTCGGCACAGGCGTGGTGATCATGCTTTCCAGCATTTGCGTCGCTACCACCACCGGCTTGCCGTAGCGGCGTGACAGCCGCGTGATGCGCTTCTGGATGCCCGGCACCTTCTCCAGCGGCATCTCGACGCCCAGATCACCGCGCGCCACCATCAGCGCGTCCGACGCCTCAATGATTTCTTCCAGTCGGGCCACCGCCTGCGGTTTCTCGATCTTGGCCATGACGAGCGCGCGGCCGCGCGCCACCTTCTTCACCTCGGCCACGTCTTCCGGCCGCTGCACGAAGGACAGTGCGATCCAGTCAACGCCGGTTTCCAGCGCCGCATCGAGATCGGCCCGGTCCTTTGGCGTCATCGCCGAAACCGGGATCATCGTGTCGGGCAGGCTCACGCCCTTCTTGTTGGAGATGCGCCCGCCGATCTCGACGACCGTTACTGCCTCTGTCGCCGTTTCGGAGACAACGCGAAGCCGGAGCTTGCCATCGTCGATGATGACCACATGGCCGACTTCCAGCGGCGCGAGGATTTCAGGGTGGGGCAGATGCACACGTGTCGCATCACCCGGCTCCGGGTTGCCATCCAGCGTGAACCTCTGGCCTTCGACGAGCATCGCCTCGCCATCCTTGAAGACACCGACGCGCAGCTTCGGCCCCTGCAGATCGACCAGCACGCCCACCGGCCTGTTGAAACGGGCTTCCAGCGCGCGCAGCTGCTTCACCCGTGCCCGCATCATGTCGTGGGACGAGTGGCTCATGTTGATGCGGAAGATGTCCGCACCGGCCTGGAAGAGCCGCGCCACGGTCTCGTTATCCTCGGAAGCTGGTCCCAGCGTCGCGAGAATTTTCGTCTTGCGCATCCGTCTCATCTGGTCTGCCCCCCGCTGCGGTTCGCTTCCGTGAACTGGATGGTCCAGTTCTTCTGTTCGCCGCCCGTGTCGATTTCGAAGAAGCCCGTCCGGTCATAACCGCGCGCCAGGCAATTCTCGGCACCGCGCACAGTGAACTCCCGCTCGCGCGTGCACATGAATGCACCGCCACTCCACTCTCCACCCCGGTCATAGTCGAGCGCGTGGACGTAATAGAAGCGATGCGTCAGATCGCCTTTGATGATGGTCTCGCAGGCATTGGCCTTGAGGTTGAACCACCCCTCGGTGACCCAGCCCTGAGCGTCACGATAACCCACGGCGAGACCTACGCGGCTCGGCGTCTGGTTGCAGACACGCAGATCCGCGCTGGCTTCGCCGGCGAAGCCAAGGAATGCAACGAAGACGACGGCGGAAAGTCGCGTGTATCTCATGGCTCCACCAGAATAGCCCGGAGGTCGTTGGCGTTGGTCAGGGTCGGGCCCGGCGAAAGGAGATCGCCGAGCGCCTTGAAGAAAGGCGTCGAATCGTTGTCGGCAAGATGACGGGCCGGATCAAGACCCAGCGATTTCGCGCGCTCAAGCGTTGTCGAGTCGATCACTGCGCCTGCGGGGTCCGTGGGTTCTCCGCGACCGCCGTCCGTACCGTCCGTATCCGCAGCAAGCGCCGTGATGCCGGATATACAATCGAGCGCGATGGCCAGCGCAAGCGCATACTCCTGGTTGGGACCGCCAATGCCCTGCCCCTTCAGCGTCACGGTCAGCTCGCCACCCGACAGGATGACCGCGCGCCGGCCTGCTGCCTTGAGATCGAGCGCCATGCGGGCATGGGCGGATGCCACCGCGCGCGCTTCGCCTTCGACGTCCGGTCCCAGCGAAATCACTTCGTAGCCGGCGGTGCGGACGGCGGCGATGGCTGCATCCAGCCCGTCGCGCGGTCGGGTGATGATGTGAAACTCCGTGCGGCCAAAGATTGGATCGCCGGGCTTCGGCGTCTCATTGGCAGGATCGTTCAGTGCCGCGACCGCCGCATCCGGCAAAGCCAGACCAAACTTCGCGACGATGGCGCGGGCGTCCGCCAGCGTCGTGCTGTCCGGCACGGTGGGGCCTGACGCGATGGTGGAAGGGTCGTCACCCGGCACATCGGAGATGGCCAGCGTCACGATGCGACCCGCGCCGATGCGCGCTGCCAGCCGCCCACCCTTGATGCGCGAGAGATGCTTCCGCACGCAGTTCATCTCGCCGATATGCGCACCGGAGTGCAGCAGTGCCTTGTTGATGGCCTGTTTCTCGCCAAGGTTCAGACCCGCCGCCGGGGCAATCCAGTTTGCGGACCCACCGCCAGACATCAGAACGACGGCCAGATCATCTGGCCCCGTCTCGGCGGCCAGCGCCAGCGTCCGTTCGGCAGCCAGCACGCTTCCCGCGTCCGGCACCGGATGGCCCGCACCCATGACCTCGATGATGTCGCCGTCGCCCTCATAGCCGTGGCGGGCGGTGCCAAGCCCGAACAGCCGCATGCGCGGCAGGCCGAGCGTCTGGACATAATGGCGCGCCGCCGCCGCCATCATGCTGCCGCCGGCCTTACCCGTGGAAAGCAGGAGGATCCGCCCCGCCACCGGTGCCGCTGGCAAAGCCGCCGGCAAGGTCCGGTCCGGATGCGCGGCACGGACAGCCGCCTCGAACAACGAACCAAGAAGGACGCGCGCCTCGGCTGTCGGCGCTGGGGACGGGGCTTGCATCAATCACTTAGACTTTCGGCGAAGACGTCTGCATAGGACAGCAAGCTGCCGTTTAACAAGCGCCAAGGCACGGTGCAGCTTCCCTGCCGTCTGCGCGCTTGAGTTCGGTGCGTTCAGCCACTAACCAGCAGCGCATCGGCGGCGCATCCGCCCAACGGGTTCAAGACGTTCCATGAAGCTCACCCTCTCCTGGCTGAAAGACCACCTCGACACGTCGGCGACAGTCGATGAGATCGCCGTCACACTCACGGCGATCGGCCTTGAGGTTGATGGCGTGACGGACCCTGCGGCAAAGCTGAAGAGCTTCACCATTGCGCGGGTGATCGAGGCGAAGCTGCATCCCAACGCAGACCGGCTGCGCGTCTGCATGGTGGATGTGGGCGGTGGCCAACCCCCGGTACAGGTCGTCTGCGGCGCGCCCAACGCGCGCACTGGCATGACAAGCGTTTTCTCGCCGCCCGGAACCTATATTCCCGGCAAGGACATCACGCTGGGCAAAGGCGTCATTCGGGGTGTGGAATCCAATGGCATGCTGTGCTCGGCCGCTGAATTGCAGCTCTCCGAGGATCACGACGGCATCATCGACCTGCCGGACGATGCACCGGTCGGTGCAACATATGTCGATTGGCTGGGCGATCTCGATCCAGTCATCGAGATCGGCCTGACGCCCAACCGCCCGGACTGCACCTCGATCCATGGCATTGCGCGCGATCTGGCGGCAACAGGCATCGGCAAGCTCAGGGGCGGCGAGCCCAAGGGGATCAAGGGCGAGTTCCCCTGCCCCGTGCCGGTGAAGCTGGATTTCACCGACAATCACCGCATGCTCTGCCCGGCCTTTGCGCTCAGGCTGGTGCGCGGCGTGAAGAACGGCCCTTCGCCGGAATGGATGCAGAAGCGGCTGAAGGCCATCGGACTTCGCCCCATCAACGCACTGGTCGACATCACCAACTACATGACCTTCGACCGTGGCCGGCCGCTGCATGTCTTCGACGCCGACAAGGTCAAGGGTGGCCTCGTGGTTCGCCGTGCGCGGAACGGCGAAACCCTGCTGGCGCTGGACGGCAAGACCTATGAGCTCGACGA
>JBOFUS010000337.1:0-1661 GCA_051652685.1 Beijerinckiaceae bacterium | reverse complement strand
CGGAACGGCCTGGCGGATGGGAGATCGACATTTCCGACACCGGGCCTGGCTTGCCACTGGCGATCCGCGAGCGGCTCTTCGACGCATTCCACGGCTCCTCGCGGCCGGGGGGAACGGGCCTTGGCCTCGCGATCGCTGCCGAACTGGCGCGCGCACAGGGTGGGGAACTCACATTGCTTTCATCTGTTACAGGTGCAGCGTTCCGCATAATCCTGCCGCGAAAACTGGCAACCTGATCAATCCAGCAAGCTTCCGTTCACGTACAAAGCCAGATAAACAAGAGCTTGCCGCGTTTCTGACCGCGCGGTCGAGGAGGAGACGTCCGTATGCGTGCCATTTTTTCGCTTCCAGGTGCCATGCTGGCGCTTGGCCTGATCGCCCCCGGCGCAGTCTTTGCACAGGACATCGCGGCCGGCGAGCGCATCTTCAACCAGTGCCGCACCTGCCATCAGGTCGGCGACAAGGCGCGCAACGCCGTCGGTCCCGTGCTGAACGGCCTCTTTGGCCGCAAGGCCGGCAGTGTCGAAGGATACAGCTATTCCGCCGCCTACAAGGCACTTGAGGGCAAGGTGTGGGAAGTCGACAATTTCACGGTCTACATCAAGGATCCGCGCGGCGTGACGCCGGGCACCAAGATGGTCTACGCCGGCCTGAAGGACGAGACACAGATCAAGAACCTGATCGCCTTCCTCCAGCAGTACAACGCCGACGGCACCAAGAAGTAGGCTGGCCCGCACCGCCGGCTTTCGTTTCGCAACAATCAACGCGCCGCCCTCACCGGGCGGCGTTTTCGTTGGTTGGCGACCCCTGTGCGTTGTCGATCCGCCGCATGGATGCTAGGCGCGGCCGAAGCACTCCTTCGCTGGCTGGAACCCTATGACGTCAACCCCCGATATCCTCTGCCTCGGCGAACCCATGGTCGAGTTCAACCAGCGGGCGTCCGATGACCGCGGCTGGCTTTTCGGCCATGGCGGCGACACGTCGAACGCGGCCATCGCGGCCGCGCGCAGCGGGGCTTCGGTTGGCTATCTGACAGCGCTCGGTGACGATGCCTTCGGCCGCTCCTTCCGCACGCTTTGGGCAGAAGAATCTGTTGATACGTCAGGTGTAAAGATGGACCCGATAGCCCATACCGGCGTGTATTTCGTCAGCCACGGTCCGGATGGCCACGAGTTCTCCTATCTGCGCACAGGCTCTGCCGCGTCGCGCATGACACCGGCCGATCTGCCGCGCGAAATGATCCGGAATGCTAAAGTGCTGCATGTGTCCGGCATCAGTCAGGCGATCTCGCCCTCCGCCTGCGACACGGTTTTCGAAGCCATCGCCGAGGCACGCGCGGCGGGTGTCGCTGTCTCCTACGATACCAACCTGCGCCTGCGCCTTTGGCCACTGGAGCGGGCTCGGGCGGTCACGGAAGCGACGGCAAGGCTTGCGGATATCGTCCTGCCAGGGCTCGACGATGCACGGCAGCTGACCGGGCTCGACATGCCGGACGCCATTGTCGACCACTATCTCTCAGGCGGGGCTAAAGTCGTCGCGATCACGCTGGGCAAGGCGGGCGCACTGGTGGCGACGCCGGACGCACGTGTGAGCGTTCAATCGATCACGGTCAACGCCGTTGACGCAACCGGCGCGGGCGACTGCTTCGACGGGGCGTTTCT
>JBOFUS010000336.1:0-13973 GCA_051652685.1 Beijerinckiaceae bacterium | reverse complement strand
ATTTCGCCGGCAACGCCATGCTTGAATTCGTCAAGTATGAGTTCGAGGCACCCAAGTTCGACGTGGACGAGTGCCGCCAGCGCGGCATGACCTATGCTGCCCCCCTCAAGGTGACGCTGCGCCTGATCGTGTTTGACGTGGATCCGGACACCGGCGCCAAGAGCGTCAAGGACATCAAGGAGCAGGACGTTTATATGGGCGATATGCCGCTCATGACCATGAACGGCACCTTCATCGTCAACGGCACCGAGCGCGTCATCGTTTCGCAGATGCACCGCTCGCCGGGCGTCTTCTTCGACCATGACAAGGGCAAGACGCACTCGTCGGGCAAGCTGCTGTTCGCCGCCCGTATCATTCCCTATCGCGGTTCCTGGCTCGACATCGAGTTCGACGCCAAGGACATCGTCCACGCGCGCATCGACCGCCGCCGCAAGATTCCGGTGACGTCGCTGATGCTGGCGCTCGGCATGGATGCCGAGGAGATGCTGGCGCGGTTCTACGACCGAATCGAGTACACCAAGGACACCAAGGGCGGATGGCGCATGCCGTTCAACCATGAGCGCCTGAAGGGTTTCAAGGCCACGCTCGACATGATCGACGCCGACACCGGCGAAGTCGTGATCGAGGCCGGCCGCAAGATGGCACCGCGCCCGCTCAAGGCGCTGGCCGAGAAGGGGCTCAAGGCTTTCCGCGTCACCGATGAGGACATCGTTGGCGGCTATGTGGCCGAGGACATCGTCAACGAGAAGACCGGCGAAATCTATGCCGAGGCTGGCGAGGAAGTTTCCGCCAAACTGATGGTTGCGCTTGATGATGCAGGCGTGGTCGAGCTGCCCTGCCTCGATATCGACCACATCAACGTCGGCGCTTACATCCGGAACACGCTTTCCGCTGACAAGAACTCGACGCGCGATGAAGCCCTGTTCGACATCTACCGCGTCATGCGTCCCGGCGAGCCGCCGACGGTCGATGGCGCAAACAACATGTTCCAGTCACTGTTCTTCGACTCCGAGCGCTACGACCTCTCGGCCGTCGGCCGCGTGAAGATGAACATGCGCATGGATCTCAAGACGGACGACACGCTCCGCACGCTGCGCAAGGAAGATATCCTCGCCGTCACCAAGACGCTGGTGGAGCTGCGCGATGGCAAGGGCGAGGTTGACGACATCGACAATCTCGGCAACCGCCGCGTCCGTTCGGTCGGCGAACTGATGGAGAACCAGTACCGCCTTGGCCTGCTCCGCATGGAGCGCGCCATCAAGGAGCGCATGAGCTCCGTCGACATGGCGACGGTCATGCCGCAGGATCTCATCAACGCCAAGCCGGCGGCAGCCGCCGTGCGCGAGTTCTTCGGCTCGTCGCAGCTCAGCCAGTTCATGGACCAGACAAACCCGCTGTCCGAAATCACGCACAAGCGCCGCCTGTCGGCGCTTGGACCGGGCGGACTTACCCGGGAAAGGGCAGGCTTCGAGGTGCGCGACGTGCACCCGACGCATTATGGCCGCATCTGCCCGATCGAGACGCCGGAAGGCCCGAACATTGGCCTGATCAACTCGCTCGCCACCTTCGCGCGGGTCAACAAATACGGCTTCATTGAAAGTCCCTATCGTCGCGTGCGCGATGGCGTGGTGCGCGATGAGGTGAACTATCTCTCGGCTACCGAAGAAGCGAAGTACTACGTCGCACAGGCGCAGGTGCCCGTGGACAAGGCGGGCCGCCTGACCGAGGATCTTGTGCTGTGCCGCCACGCTGGTGATGTCGTGGTCACGACGCCGGACCGTGTGGACTTCATGGACGTGTCGCCCAAGCAGCTCGTTTCGGTCGCTGCAGCTCTCATCCCGTTCCTTGAGAACGACGATGCGAACCGCGCGCTCATGGGTTCCAACATGCAACGGCAAGCCGTGCCGCTCGTACGTGCCGATGCGCCGTTCGTGGGCACGGGCATGGAAAGCATCGTGGCGCGCGATTCAGGCGCTGCGATCGCCGCGAAGCGCGCCGGTGTTGTCGATCAGGTCGACGCCACCCGCATCGTCATCCGCGCGACGGATGACGTCGATCCGGCAAAGCCTGGTGTCGACATCTATCGCCTGATGAAGTTCCAGCGCTCCAACCAGTCGACCTGCATCAACCAGCGCCCGCTGGTGAAGGTTGGTGACACGGTGGAGAAGGGCGAGGTCATCGCCGACGGTCCCTCGACCGATCTCGGTGATCTGGCGCTTGGCCGGAACATCCTCGTCGCTTTCATGCCGTGGAATGGCTACAATTTCGAAGATTCCATCCTGCTGTCCGAGCGGATCGTGAAGGAGGATGTGTTCACATCCATCCATATCGAGGAGTTCGAGGTGATGGCCCGCGACACCAAGCTGGGTCCGGAGGAAATCACGCGCGACATCCCCAATGTCTCGGAAGAGCAGCTGCGCAACCTTGATGAGGCCGGCATCGTCTATATCGGCGCGGAAGTGCAGGCGGGCGATATTCTGGTCGGCAAGATCACGCCCAAGGGCGAGAGCCCGATGACGCCAGAAGAAAAGCTTCTGCGCGCCATCTTCGGCGAGAAGGCCTCGGATGTGCGCGACAGCTCGCTCCGCGTTCCGCCGGGCGTGCAGGGCACCATCGTCGAAGTGCGGGTGTTCAACCGCCATGGCATTGACAAGGACGAGCGCGCCCAGGCCATCGAGCGCGAGGAAATCGAGCGTCTGGCGAAGGATCGCGACGACGAGCTCGCGATCCTTGACCGCAACGTGTTCGGCCGCCTTGCGGACCTACTGGTTGGCAAACTTGCCATCGCGGCCCCCAAGGGTGCCAAGAAGGACACCGACATCAGCCGCGAAACGCTCGACGGGCTGCCGCGTTCGCAGTGGTGGAACTTCGGCGTCGCCGATGATCGCCTGATGGGCGAGATCGAGGCAATGCGGAAGCAGTATGACGAGTCCAAGAAGGGGCTCGAGAGCCGCTTCATGGACAAGGTCGAGAAGCTGCAACGCGGTGACGAATTGCCGCCGGGCGTGATGAAGATGGTCAAGGTCTTCGTCGCCGTGAAGCGCAAGATCCAGCCGGGCGACAAGATGGCCGGCCGGCACGGCAACAAGGGTGTCGTATCGCGCATCGTGCCGATCGAGGACATGCCGTTCCTCGAAGATGGTACGCATGTTGACATGGTGCTCAACCCGCTGGGCGTGCCCTCGCGCATGAACGTCGGCCAGATCCTCGAGACGCACCTTGGCTGGGCCTGTGCGGGCCTTGGCAAGCAGGTGGCCGCCGCAGTCGACATCTACATGAAGATGGGCGACCTGAAGCCGTTGAAGTCGAAGATGACCGAGATCTACGGCGACGATGCCGAGATCAAGGCGCTGGACGATCGCAGTCTGGTGGAGATGTCGAACAACCTGCGCCGTGGTGTTCCCATCGCGACGCCGGTATTCGATGGTGCGAAGGAGAGCGACATCGAGCGCTACCTCACGATGGCGGGGCTGCACACCTCCGGCCAGTCGACGCTCTATGATGGACGGACCGGCGAGACCTTCGACCGCAAGGTCACCGTCGGGTACATCTACATGCTGAAGCTGCACCACCTTGTGGATGACAAGATCCACGCCCGTTCCATCGGCCCCTACAGCCTCGTGACCCAGCAGCCGTTGGGCGGCAAGGCGCAGTTTGGCGGCCAGCGCTTCGGCGAAATGGAGGTCTGGGCGCTGGAAGCCTACGGAGCCGCCTACACGCTGCAGGAAATGCTGACCGTGAAATCGGACGACGTCGCCGGACGCACCAAGGCCTACGAGTCAATCGTGCGCGGCGAGGACAACTTCGAGGCCGGCATCCCGGAAAGCTTCAACGTGCTCGTCAAGGAAATGCGCTCGCTCGGCCTCAACGTGGAACTCACTTCCGCGCCCAAGCCCATCGCGGCCAACGCCAGCCCGCTGCCGCCCGCCCAGGCAGCAGAGTAACGCGCTGATCGACCGGTGGCGCGCATCCGTGACGGATCGCCGCGCCGCCGGATAAGAAGCCGCAAGTCGCAGTTTTGACGCCTTTGTTCAGAATTTTACCGGTGGGGTATTCCCCCTGCCACCAGGAGACGGTTGCATGAACCAGGACATCATGAATGTCTTCAATCCTGCGGCACCCCCGCAGATGTTCGACAACATTCGCATCTCGATCGCGTCGCCTGAAAAGATCCATTCGTGGTCTTTCGGCGAGATCAAGAAGCCGGAGACCATCAACTACCGCACGTTCAAGCCCGAGCGCGATGGCCTGTTCTGCGCCCGCATCTTCGGGCCGATCAAGGACTACGAGTGCCTGTGCGGCAAGTACAAGCGCATGAAGTACAAGGGCGTCATCTGCGAGAAGTGCGGCGTTGAAGTGACGCTTTCGCGCGTCCGCCGCGAGCGCATGGGCCACATCGAGCTTGCCGCGCCTGTCGCGCACATCTGGTTCCTCAAGTCGCTGCCCTCGCGCATCGCCATGATCCTCGACATCCAGCTCAAGGAAGTCGAGCGCATCCTCTATTTCGAGAGCTACATCGTCATGGAGCCGGGCCTGACCCCGCTCAAGCAGGGCCAGATGCTGTCGGAGGACGAGTATCTGCGCGCGCAGGACGAATTCGGCAACGACAGCTTCACCGCGATGATCGGTGCCGAAGCGATCCGCGAGCTGCTGAAGGCCATCAATCTGGAAAAGATGGCCGTCGATTTGCGCGCCGAAGCCAAGGAAACGGAATCCGAGCTCAAGAAGAAGAAGCTCGCCAAGCGCATGAACATCATCGAGGCGTTCATGGAATCCGGCAACAAGCCGGAGTGGATGGTGTTGACGGTGGTGCCGGTGATCCCGCCGGACCTGCGTCCTCTGGTCCCGCTCGATGGCGGCCGTTTCGCCACATCGGACCTGAACGATCTCTATCGCCGTGTGATCAACCGCAACAACCGCCTGAAGCGGCTGATCGAGCTGCGTGCACCCGACATCATCATCCGCAACGAGAAGCGGATGCTGCAGGAATCGGTCGATGCCCTGTTCGACAACGGCCGTCGCGGCCGGGTCATCACCGGTGCGAACAAGCGCCCGCTCAAGTCACTCGCCGACATGCTGAAGGGCAAGCAGGGCCGCTTCCGCCAGAACCTGCTCGGCAAGCGCGTCGACTACTCGGGCCGCTCGGTCATCGTGGTCGGTCCGGAACTCAAGCTGCACCAGTGCGGCCTGCCCAAAAAGATGGCGCTCGAGCTGTTCAAGCCCTTCATCTACGCGCGGCTTGATGCCAAGGGCTTCTCCTCCACGGTGAAGCAGGCGAAGAAGCTTGTCGAAAAGGAGAAGCCCGAAGTCTGGGATATCCTCGACGAGGTGATCCGCGAGCATCCGGTTCTGCTCAACCGCGCGCCGACACTGCACCGGCTGGGCATCCAGGCCTTCGAGCCGATGCTGGTCGAGGGCAAGGCGATCCAGCTGCATCCTCTGGTCTGCACGGCCTTCAATGCCGACTTCGATGGCGACCAGATGGCTGTCCACGTGCCGCTGAGCCTCGAGGCTCAGCTTGAGGCCCGCGTGCTGATGATGTCGACCAACAACATCCTGCACCCTGCATCGGGAGCGCCGATCATCGTGCCGTCGCAGGACATCGTGCTCGGTCTCTACTATCTCTCGATCATTGCGGAGGGGGAGCCCGGTGAAGGTTCGGCGTTCTCGAACGTCAACGAGCTCGAGCATGCGCTCAACGCCAAGACCGTCACGCTGCATGCCAAGATCAAGTATCGCTGGGAAGCGTTGGGGCCGGATGGCAAACTCCACCGCAAGATGTATGACACCACGCCTGGCCGCGTGCTCATCGGGCAGCAATTGCCCAAGAGCGGCAAGCTCGCTTTCGACGTCGTCAACAAGCTGATGACGAAGAAGGAAGTGTCGAACATGATCGACGCCGTCTACCGGACCTGCGGCCAGAAGGACACGGTCATCTTCTGTGACCAGATCATGACGCTCGGCTTCCGCAATGCCTTCCGTGCCGGTATTTCCTTCGGCAAGGACGACATGGTGGTGCCTCCCACCAAGCCGAAGATCATCGAGCAGACCCGGACCCAGACCAAGGAGTTCGAGCAGCAGTATCTCGATGGTCTGATCACCCAGGGCGAAAAGTACAACAAGGTCGTTGACGCCTGGGGCAAGTGCTCCGCCAAGCTCGCCGATGAGATGATGAACGGCATTTCCGCCGTGCGGAAGGACGAGAACGGCCGCCAGCGGCCGATCAACTCCATCTACATGATGGCGCACTCCGGCGCACGCGGTTCGCGTGAACAGATGCGCCAGCTGGCCGCCATGCGCGGCCTCATGGCGAAGCCGTCCGGCGAAATCATCGAGAGCCCGATCATCTCGAACTTCAAGGAAGGCCTGACCGTTCTCGAGTACTTCAACTCGACCCACGGTGCGCGCAAGGGACTGGCGGATACCGCGCTGAAGACAGCGAACTCCGGCTATCTGACCCGCCGGCTGGTCGATGTGGCGCAGGATTCGATCATCACGATGATTGATTGCGGTTCGAGCAATGGCATCAACATGCGGGCTATCATCGATGCTGGCCAGGTTGTCGCATCGCTTGGCAGCCGGGTCCTCGGCCGTACGACTGCGGAGGATGTGATCGAGTTGTCCACGGGCCGTGTCGTTGTGAAGGCGGGTACGCTCATTGAGGAGAGCGACATCCAGGCCGTGACAGCTGCCGGTATCCAGGAGGTCAAGATCCGTTCGGTCCTCACTTGCGAGGCCAAGAACGGCGTCTGCGCCACCTGCTACGGGCGCGATCTCGCCCGCGGCACGCCGGTCAACGTCGGCGAAGCGGTCGGCGTCATCGCCGCGCAGTCGATCGGTGAGCCGGGTACGCAGCTTACGATGCGCACCTTCCACATCGGCGGCGCGGCGCAGATCTCCGAGAACTCGACGCTGGATTCCAGCTTCGAAGGCACGATCCGGATGAAGAACCGGGCCGTTGCGCGAAACACGGAGGGCGACCTCATCGCCATCGGCCGCAACGTGGCTGTGATCGTTGTGGGGCCGGATGGGGCGGAGCGCGCTGTGCACCGCATCCAGTACGGTGCGAAACTGAAGATCGACGAGGGTGACCAGATCAAGCGCGGCCAGCGTATCGCCGAGTGGGATCCCTATACCCGTCCGATCATCACCGAGGTGGATGGCATCGTCGGCTACGAGGATCTCGTCGAGGGCAGTTCACTGACCGAGACGACCGACGAGGCGACGGGTATCTCGAAGCGCATGATCACCGACTGGCGGACGGGTTCGCGTTCCGCCGATCTGAAGCCTGCTATGGTGCTCAAGGACAGGGACGGCAAGGTGCTCAAGTTGGCCCGTGGCGGTGATGCCCGCTACATGCTGCCGGTGGAAGCCATTCTGGCCTCTGATCCGGGCGTTCCGATCAAGGCCGGTGATACGCTCGCCCGCATCCCGACCGAGAGCGCCAAGACGCGCGACATCACCGGCGGTCTGCCGCGGGTGGCGGAGCTCTTCGAGGCGCGTCGTCCCAAAGAGGCCGCGATCATTGCGGAAGTTTCCGGTACGATTCAGTTCGGCCGTGACTACAAGAACAAGCGTCGCCTGAACATCATGCCGGATGAGGCGGGTGCTGATCCCGTCGAGTACCTGATCCCCAAGGGCAAGCACATCTATCTTCAGGACGGCGACCACGTGGAGAAGGGTGATTTCATCGTCGACGGCAAGCCGGCACCCCATGACATCCTCGCCATCAAAGGCGTGGAGGAGCTGGCGGCGTTCCTCGTGAACGAAATCCAGGAAGTCTACCGGCTGCAGGGCGTGACGATCAACGACAAGCACATCGAAGTGATCGTCCGGCAGATGCTGCAGAAGGTGGAAATCACCGAAAGTGGCGACAGCGATATGCTGACGCAGGACATCGTGGATCGCATGGAGCTCGACGAGATCAACGCGAAGCTCGTCGACGAGGGCAAGAAGCCTGCGGTCGGTGTGCCTGTGCTGCTCGGCATCACCAAGGCGAGCCTTCAGACGCGCTCCTTCATCTCGGCCGCTTCCTTCCAGGAGACGACCCGCGTGCTGACAGATGCTGCCGTCAACGGCAAGTCTGACACGCTGATGGGCCTGAAGGAGAACGTCATTGTTGGCCGGCTGATCCCGGCTGGTACCGGCCAGATGATGACGCGCATCCGGGAGATCGCGACGCGTCGCGACGACCTCATCCTTGCCCAGAAAGCGAAGGAAACGAATGCTGCCAACGCGGTCGAGCCGGCCAATTCGGATCAGCCTGAGGTTCTTCCTGCTGCCGAGTAGTCAAATCTGCGTCAATGAATGATCAAGGCCCGGGCGATCGTCCGGGCCTATTTTGTTGCCCCGGGCAGCCCGGGCGAATCGGGGATACCACTGGATCGTCGCCGCTCATCCCCATGAACCTCGTGGTTTCCGCGTTGACATTCCCATCAGCGCAAACCAAGACGGTTCGCCTCCAACGCCCCGCTCAGGACCGGCTCTCGCCGGCCCGAGGCGTTAGAGGAGGCCAGCCGGTGGCGTTCCAGGACGCTGCCCGAAGACAAGGGTTGCAGGTATGAGCGATATCGCCGAACGCGTGAAGAAGATCGTTGTCGAGCACCTCGGCGTGGAAGCCGACAAGGTGGTAGCGGCCGCCAACTTCATTGACGATCTTGGTGCCGACAGCCTTGATACGGTCGAACTCGTGATGGCCTTCGAGGAAGAGTTCGGCGTGGAGATCCCCGACGATGCCGCCGAGACGATCGTCACCGTTGGCGACGCCGTCAAGTTCATCGAGAAGAACTCCGCCTGACCGGCGCGGGTTCGCACAATCTCCCCATGCGTCGTGTCGTCGTCACAGGTCTTGGCATGGTCACCCCGCTTGGCTGCGGGGTTGAGCAAACTTGGGCGCGACTGACGCGTGGCGAGAGCGGGCTTGGCCCCATCGAGACATTCGACGTTTCAGATCTGCCGGCGAAAGTGGCGGCCTTTATTCCCCGCGAAGGGGAGGCTGCCTACCGTCCTGACGACTGGATGGAGCCGAAGGAACAGCGCAAGGTTGATGCATTCATCGTCTACGCCATGGCGGCGGCGAAACAGGCGCTTTCCGATTCCGGCTGGAAGCCCACCACCCACGACGAGCAGTGCGCGACCGGCGTGCTCATCGGCTCCGGCATTGGCGGACTGGGTGGCATCTACGACACGGCGCTCCTTCTCAAAGAGAAAGGACCGCGTCGGATATCTCCTTTCTTCATTCCGGGAAGGCTGATCAACCTTGCCTCGGGTTATGTCTCCATCGAGCATGGGCTGAAGGGCCCCAACCATGCGGTCGTCACCGCCTGCTCGACCGGCGCGCACGCCATCGGCGACGCGGGCCGGCTGATTGCGCTGGGCGATGCCGATGTCATGGTCGCCGGTGGTGCCGAGTCGCCACTCAACCGCCTGTCGATCGCGGGCTTTTCCGCCTGCCGCGCGCTATCGACCTCTTTCAATGACACGCCTGCACGTGCCTCCCGGCCCTATGACAAGGACCGCGACGGATTCGTCATGGGCGAGGGCGCGGGCGTTGTGGTGCTGGAGGAATACGAGCACGCGAGGGCGCGGGGCGCGCGCATCTACGCCGAGCTTGTCGGTTACGGCATGTCGGGGGACGCCTATCACATCACCTCACCTTCCGAGGATGGTGACGGGGCCTTCCGCTGCATGCAGGCGGCGTTGAAGCGGGCGGGCCTCACGGCTGCGGACGTCGACTACGTCAATGCCCACGGCACATCCACGCCCTTGGGCGACGAGATCGAGCTCAAGGCGTTCGAGCGGCTGGCGGGTGAGCACGCGGCGCGCATCTCCATGTCATCCACCAAATCTGCCATCGGTCATCTGTTGGGCGCTGCCGGCTCCGTTGAGGCCATCTTCTCGGTACTGGCCATCCGTGATCAGATCGCTCCACCGACGCTCAACCTTGACAACCCGTCCGTGGCGACCCCGATTGACCTTGTGCCGCATCAGGCGCGACGTCGTCAGATCGATGTGGCCCTGTCAAATTCCTTCGGTTTTGGCGGAACCAACGCCTCGCTCGTCTTCCAAAGGCTCGTTTCTTAAGAAAACCTGAGCGCTGCGGCCGGTTGGGTCTTGACGGTTGGGAATCGAGCGTGTAGGTCGCTGCAACTTCCGGCAAGCAGTGGGCTTCGGAGTTGTTCAGGCGCATCGCGCCGAACCAATGAAGCCCAAACGTTGCCCCCGCTCACGTGACGTTAATAGTCCTGCTGGGTCATGAACACGGTGGCTTCCGCCGTGTTCCTCTGGAATTGGGGCGCCATGGGATATTCCCGCGGCGCTCGTGTTGTTTCGTTTGATACAAGCGCAACAACGATATCGCCGTCGGCTCCATCATCTTTTCGAAGATGATCAACCGGCAAAGAAGACAATTGTAGTGAAGGTACGCCGATGCCCACGATCAGCCAGCTGATCCGCAAGCCCCGCTCGCCGCTTCTGGCGCGCAAGAAGACTCCCGCACTGCAGGAGAACCCGCAGAAGCGCGGCGTCTGCACGCGCGTCTATACGACGACGCCGAAGAAGCCGAACTCTGCGCTCCGCAAGGTTGCCAAGGTTCGCCTCGTCAATGGCTTTGAAGTGATCGGCTACATTCCCGGTGAAGGCCACAACCTTCAGGAGCACTCCGTGGTGATGATCCGTGGCGGCCGCGTGAAGGATCTTCCCGGCGTGCGCTATCACATCATTCGCGGTGTGCTCGACACGCAGGGCGTCAAGGACCGTCGTCAGCGCCGTTCCAAGTACGGCGCGAAGCGTCCGAAGTAATTTTGAGAGGCTGAGCCCATGTCCCGTCGCCATCGCGCCGAGAAGCGTGAAATCATCCCTGATCCGAAGTTCCACGACATCGTCGTGACCAAGTTCATGAACTCCGTCATGTACGAGGGCAAGAAGTCGGTCGCCGAGACCATTGTCTATGGTGCTTTCGATATCATCGAGCAGAAGGCGAAGCAGAGCCCGATCGATGTGTTCAAAAGCGCACTCGAGAATGTCGCTCCGGCCATCGAGGTGCGTTCGCGCCGCGTCGGCGGTGCGACTTATCAGGTGCCGGTGGAGGTTCGGCTCGAGCGTCGTCAGGCGCTTGCCATTCGCTGGCTGATCACTGCTGCCCGCAGCCGCAACGACAAGACAATGGTTGACCGGCTCTCTGCAGAGCTGCTCGACGCCGCCAACAACCGTGGCAACGCGGTGAAGAAGCGGGAAGACACCCACCGGATGGCGGAAGCCAACCGCGCTTTCGCCCATTATCGCTGGTAAGACCCGACGCCGCCCCAAGGCCCCACAGCCCAGGACGACAGGACACATTCCATGGCCCGCACGCACGAACTCAAAGACTACCGCAACTTCGGAATCATGGCCCACATCGATGCGGGCAAGACGACGACGACGGAGCGGATTCTTTACTACACCGGCAAGTCGCACAAGATTGGCGAAGTGCATGATGGCGCTGCAACCATGGACTTCATGGAGCAGGAGCAGGAGCGCGGCATTACCATTACCTCGGCGGCGACCACCGCCATGTGGAATGGTCACCGTCTGAACATCATCGATACGCCGGGCCACGTTGATTTTACCATCGAGGTCGAGCGCTCGATGCGCGTGCTGGACGGTGCTGTCTGTGTTCTGGACTCCAACCAGGGCGTCGAGCCGCAGACGGAAACCGTCTGGCGTCAGGGTGACAAGTATAACGTGCCGCGCATCGTGCTCTGCAATAAGATGGACAAGACGGGCGCTGATTTCTACAAGTGCCTTGAGGATATCGTGAAGCGCCTCGGCGCGAAGCCGATCCCGATCCAGCTGCCGATCGGTTCAGAGAACAATTTCCTTGGGATCGTCGATCTTGTCCGCATGAAGGGCGTGGTCTGGGATAACGAAAATCTCGGCGCGACCTTCCGCGACGTTGAAATTCCCGAAGATATGGTCGAGCTTGCGAAGGAGTATCGCCTCAAGCTCGTCGAGGCCGCCGTCGAACTCGATGACGCCGCCATGGAAGAATATCTTGATGGCAAGGAGCCGAGCGAAGCGACGCTCAAGCGTCTGATCCGCAAGGCCGTGCTGAACGCCTCGTTCTTCCCGATCCTTGCTGCATCCGCCTTCAAGAACAAGGGTGTGCAGACACTGCTTGATGCCGTCGTCGACTACCTTCCGTCTCCGCTTGATCGCCCGGCGATCAAGGGTATTGACATGAAGGGTAACGAGGTTGCGCGTCCGTCCTCGGACACTGTCCCGCTGGCGATGCTGGCGTTCAAGATCATGGACGATCCGTTCGGCATCCTGACCTTCTGCCGCATCTATTCCGGCAAGCTTGAGAAGGGCATGGCTCTTTCAAATTCGACCCGCGAGCGCAGCGAGCGCGCTGGCCGCATGGTTCTGATGCACGCCAACAACCGCGAAGAAATTGCCGAGGCCCACGCCGGCGATATCGTTGCGCTGATTGGCCTGAAGGACACACGGACCGGTGACACGCTTTGCGACCCCAACCACGAGGTCGTGCTTGAGCGGATGGAATTCCCCGAGCCCGTGATCGAGATGGCAGTCGAGCCCAAGACGAAGGCCGACCAGGAAAAGATGGCCATCGCGCTTGGCAAGCTTGCAGCGGAGGATCCATCTTTCCGCGTGTCAACTGACCAGGAGAGCGGTCAAACCATCATCAAGGGCATGGGCGAGCTTCACCTTGATATCAAGGTTGATATCCTGCGCCGCACCCACAAGGTCGATGTTCAGGTGGGTGCACCGCAGGTCGCTTACCGCGAGACAATCAAGAAGCGGATCGAGAAGGACTACACGCACAAGAAGCAGACCGGCGGTACTGGCCAGTTTGCGCGTGTGAAGTTCATCATCCAGCCGAATGAGAAGGGCGCGGGTTATGTGTTCGACTCGAAGATCATCGGCGGTACGGTTCCCAAGGAATATATCCCAGGTGTGGAGAAGGGTCTCAACTCCGTGTTGAGCTCTGGTCCGCTCGCCGGCTTCCCGGTGGTCGACATCAAGGTTGAGCTGATCGATGGTGCCTATCACGAGGTTGACTCCTCGGCGATCGCTTTTGAAATCGCGTCGCGCATGGCGCTTCGCGAGGCCATGCAGGACGCCTCGCCGGCGCTGCTTGAGCCTGTAATGAAGGTCGAAGTCGTGACGCCGGAAGAGTTTACCGGTTCAGTGATCGGCGATCTGAATTCGCGTCGTGGACAAATTCAGGGACAGGACATGCGCGGCAACGCGAATGTCGTGAATGCTTTCGTGCCGCTGGCCAACATGTTCGGCTATGTGAACACGCTGCGTTCCTTCAGCCAGGGGCGCGCATCGTTCACGATGTCGTTCAGCCACTACGATGAAGTACCGCGTAACGAAGCCGAGAAAATTCAGGCGAAGTACGCCTGAGGTCAAGCAGTCTTACGTTTTCAACCGGCGGGGACGCCACTGTTGAAGGAGTGCCGTTATGGGCAAGGAAAAGTTCGAACGTAACAAGCCGCATTGTAACATCGGCACCATTGGTCACGTCGACCATGGCAAGACCTCATTGACGGCAGCGATCACGAAGATCCTCGCCGAAAGTGGCGGTGCGACGTTCACGGCGTATGACCAGATCGACAAGGCGCCGGAAGAAAAGGCCCGTGGCATCACGATCTCGACGGCTCACGTTGAGTACGAGACCAAGAACCGCCACTACGCCCACGTCGATTGCCCCGGCCATGCTGACTATGTGAAGAACATGATCACGGGCGCGGCGCAGATGGACGGCGCGATCCTCGTTGTGTCTGCCGCGGACGGCCCGATGCCCCAGACCCGCGAGCACATTCTGCTCGCCCGTCAGGTTGGCGTGCCGGCGCTGGTTGTGTTCATGAACAAGGTCGACCTGGTCGATGACGCCGAGCTTCTTGAGCTCGTCGAGATGGAAGTGCGCGAGCTCCTTTCCAAGTACGAGTTCCCCGGCGACGATATCC
>JBOFUS010000335.1:0-1723 GCA_051652685.1 Beijerinckiaceae bacterium | reverse complement strand
GAGGGCGGGGCGGCGATGCGCCGCGTCGTCGCCAATTTCGTCGGGAGACTGTAGGCCCATGATCGATACAGGCATGACCGATGCCGACCGTGCCCGCCGGGCGCTTGCCCTGCTGGATCTGACCAATCTCGACGACGGCTGCCGCGAGGACCACATCGAGGCGCTGGTGCAGAAGGCGATGTCGCCCCACGGTCACGTCGCGGCACTCTGCGTCTGGCCGCAGTTCGTCACGCTCGCCAAGGCGCGGCTCAAGGGCAAGCCTGTGAGGGTCGCGACCGTGATCAATTTTCCCAAGGGTGGAGAGGATGTCGAGCGCGCCATCGAGGATACCGAAGAGGCGCTGAAGGACGGCGCGGACGAGATCGATATGGTGTTGCCATACCGCGCCCTGATCACCGGCGACGAAGCCGTTCCGCGTTCGATGGTGACGGAGCTGCAGGAACTGACAGAGGATTCAGGTGCAGTTCTGAAAGTGATCCTTGAGACCGGCATGTTGCCTGATCAGGACATCATCCGCCGCGCGGCGGATCTCGCCATCGATTGCGGAGCGGACTTCATCAAGACGTCGACCGGGAAGGCAGCTGTCTCTGCCACGCCCGAGGCCGTGGAGACGATGCTTGCCGCGATCAAGGCAGCCGACCGGCCGGTCGGCCTCAAGCCATCGGGCGGAATCCGCACGCTGGTCGACGCCGACCGCTATCTGGCGCTTGCCGATGCGGTCATGGGGCCGGAATGGGCAACGCCTGACACCTTCCGCTTTGGTGCCAGCGGGCTCTACGATGCGCTGATCGCGATCATCGAAGGGCGGTCGGGTGCCGAGGTTGTGAAGGGCGTGTACTAAGGACGATTGCCGTCTGCGGCCTACTGGCAAGTCTGCCGATTGACTCCCTTTGCGCCCGGTCCTCTAATCCGGGTCTGAGGAACAGGTCGTGGCAAGATTTTTCACGGCACGGGCAAAAGGGAGACCAGCACATGGACATGAACCGCCGCGATCTGATGGCAGGAACCGCAGCGCTTGCTGCAGCGACCGGATTGCCCCAACCCGCCGCTGCGCAGGCCAAGGGCGTTCTCAAGGTGATCCCGCATGCGGCTCTCACCACGCTCGATCCCGTGGCGACCACGGGATATATCGTGCGCAACCATGGCTACATGATCTGGGACACGCTTTTCGCCATGGACGAGAAGCTGTCGGTCAAGCCGCAGATGGCATCCGGCGTTGAGGTTTCTGCTGACAAGCTGACCTATCGCATTTCGTTGCGTGACGGTCTTGCCTGGCACGATGACACGGCAGTCACGGCGCATGACTGCGCGCCTTCGCTCACCCGCTGGGGGAAGGTGGATGGTCTTGGCCGCCGCCTCTTCAACTATGTCGACAGCGTCACAGCCGATGGCGACAAGACCGTCGTCATCAAGCTGAAGAGCCCCTATGGCCTGGTGCTTGAATCGATCGGCAAGCTTTCGACCAACGTCCCTTTCATGATGCCCAAGCGCTTTGCCGACAAGGCACCTACCGAGCGGTTGACGGCGGACGAGATGATCGGCTCCGGCCCCTTCCGCTGGGTGAAGAACGAGTACAAGCCGGGTGCGCGCGTGGTCTATGACCGCAATGCGAAGTATGTCCCACGCAATGAGCCCGCCTCCAACGCCGCCGGCGGCAAGGTGGTTCATCTGGAGCGCGTGGAGTGGATCAACTTCCCTGATCCGACAACGGCGCTGAACGCGC
>JBOFUS010000334.1:0-5054 GCA_051652685.1 Beijerinckiaceae bacterium | reverse complement strand
GCGCGGCGACAGCAGCACCATTGCCGAACGCCTCCTGCTGACGGATACGCGGTTGCAGGAAGAAGCGCGGGCCGGAAAAGAAGCTGTCCGGATCCAGCAGCTCCATCGCGTCCTGCGTGTGCGAGAATCTGAGGATCGTAGTCTGGAGGCCGGCAGTGCGCCCGGCCCAGCGCACGATCTCCTCACCCAGAAGCTTGGTCAGACCATAGGCTGAGCGTGGCCGGAGCGTGTGCTTTTCATCAATGGGCAGGTAGTCCGGCATGTTTTCCGGGTAAACTTCACCGCTTGAGGCGAAGATAAAACGCCGAACGCCCGCCCGCATGGCTGCCTCGATGATCTTCCGCGTGCCTTCGACGTTGACGGCATGGAGCTTCTGGTTGTCTGCCGGCAGCCAGGACATGAATGCGCCAAGGTGGAAGACTGCGGTCGCCCCCTTTGCTGCGGTTTCCGCAGCGGCAGGATCATCAAAGCCAGCAATGATTTCTTCATAGCCGGCAATATTATGGTTGCGTGGTCTGAGATCGAAGCCCCGCACGTTCGCGCCGCGCCCGAGCAGCGCATCGACCAGGCCGCGGCCGATCCGCCCGGAGCTGCCGGTGACAAGAATGGTCATGGCGACAAACTCATCTCAGTCTCGTCCGCTCAGGGCGACGCCGCTCGCTGCATCAAAGAGGTGCAGACGCGCCGGATCGAAGGACAACGTCACGGTGTTGCCAATGTGCATCGGCGGGCAATCGAAGAGCCGGGCGATCAATCGGCCGCTTCGCGCATCTTCAGCCAAAGGTGCAGATGGCGTCGCGAACTCCTGCCCATCCGGCATATCAAAGTAGAGGTACTGCTCGGATCCAAGGCCCTCGACAAGGCGCGGCGTCACCGTGAACGCGGCGGGGCCGTCGCCAAGGCGGATGTGTTCGGGCCTCAGACCCGCCAGCACCGACCCGCGTTCATGCGCTGCTTCCGGCAAGGCAAAACTTGCGCCGAACAGTACCCCTTGCCCGTCTGCGTTTCGGGCGACGGGGACGAAGTTCATGCCCGGGGAGCCGATGAAGCCGGCGACGAATGTGTTGGCCGGTCGGGCAAACATCGTCTCCGGGGTCGCCACCTGCTGGATCACTCCGTCCTTCATAATGACAATGCGGTCGGCCATGGTCATGGCTTCGGTCTGGTCGTGGGTCACATAGATCGTCGTGACGCCAAGCCTCTGGTGAAGGGCTCCGATCTCGGCGCGCATGTGCACGCGCAGCTTTGCGTCGAGATTGGAGAGCGGTTCATCCATCAGGAAGGCCTGCGGCTCGCGCACGATCGCCCGGCCGAGCGCGACGCGCTGGCGCTGCCCGCCGGAGAGCTGTTTCGGCCTCCGTTCCAGAAGATGCGAAACATCAAGGATCTTCGCCGCTTCTGCCACACGCTTGGCGATAACGTCACGCGCCGCGCCGCGCATCTTGAGGCCGAAGCCCATGTTCTCGGCAACCGTCAGATGCGGATAGAGCGCGTAGTTCTGGAACACCATCGCGATGTCGCGGTCGCCGGGCGAGAGATCCGTCACCTCGCGGTCGCCGATGCGGATCGTGCCGCTGGTAGCCGCCTCAAGTCCTGCGAGGATCTTCAGCATGGTCGATTTACCACAACCCGAAGGGCCGACCAGTACGACGAATTCGCCATCGGCGATGTCGAGGGAGAACTCCTTCAGGATTTTCGTGGGGCCGTAGTCCTTGGAAACTTTGTCGATGCTGATGGACGCCATGGCAGCCTCACTTGTCCGATCCGGCGGTGAGGCCGCCAACCAGATAGCGCTCGAGGAACAGGTAAATGATGAGGATGGGGATCGCGACGAGGATCGAAGCGGCGGAGATCTCTGCCCAGTTCGATATGTACTCGCCCTTCATCGTTGTAATGCCGAGGTTGGCGGTCCAGTTTCCCTGCGCATTGGTCAGGAAGGTGCGTGCGAAGGCGTAGTCAGACCAGGACAGCACGAAGCCGTAGAGCGCGGTAGCCGCCAGCCCCGGCAACGACACCGGCAGGATCACCCGAAACAGCGCGCCGATGGGCGAGCAGCCATCGACCATGGCGGCCTGTTCGAGTTCCTTCGGGATGGTGTCGAAGTAGCCTTTCAGCATCCAGGTGGTGAAGGGGATGATCAGCGTCGCATGCGCCAGAATGATCGACCATAGCGAGCCGATGAGGCCGGTCATCCGGAAGATGCCAAAGAGTGGAATGACGAGAAGCGTCGCAGGCAACATCTTGGCGGTGAGGATGAACAGGCCAAGGCCCTGTCCGCCGCGGAGCGAAAAGCGCGAAAGGGCGTAGCCTGCGAGCACGGACACTGACATCGAAATGGCGACGGCACCGGCAGCGGCCAGTGCCGAGTTGGCCAGCCATAGACCGATGGGGCGTTCGTCGAGGATCTTGCTGAAGACCGACCAGTTCGGCTGGCTCGGCCAGAAGCTCGGCGGCAATTGCCGGAGCTGATCGGGTTGCGACAGCGCGGTCACCACCAGCCAGTAGATCGGGAAGATCAGGATGGCGGCGGTGAGGACGACCGTTCCGTAGAGGGTGAGGCGGGCGGCGAGGGACGGCTGCATCAGGGGCTCACAGGTTTTCAGGCGCGCGGCGCATCATCAGCTTGGCGGCGATGACGCAGATGACGAGCGTCACGACGCCGACCGCCGAGGCGTAGCCCATGCGGAAGAAGCTGAAGGCCTGCTCATAGGTCATGATCGACAGCGTCTGCGTTGCCTTCAGCGGCCCGCCGCCCGTCAGCACGTAGATGATCGAGAAGTCACGGAAGACCCAGAGCATGACAAGCACCATCGTCACGCCGATCACCGGCATCAGGCTCGGCAGCGTGATGTAGGTCAGCCGCTGCCAGGCATTCGCACCATCGACACGCGCGGCGGCATAAAAATCGTCGGGGATGGACTGGAGCCCGGCAAGGATCATGATCGAGACGAAGGGATAGCCCTTCCAGATCATGGTCGTCGCGACGACTGCGAAAGCCGCGGTCGGATCGGAGAACCAGTTGATGGGTTTGTCTGCCAATCCCAGCGTGATGAAGAGCCAGTTGAACAGGCCAAAAGAAGAATCGAACATCCAGGCGAAAATAACGGTAGCGATCACCTCGGGCACGGCCCAGGGCATAGCCACCACCAGACGTGCGATCGACCTGCCCTTGAACTGGTTGTTGACAAGCAGCGCCGTGCCGAGGCCGAGCAGGAAGCAGGCGACGGACACGACAAGGATCAGCTGGAGTGTGACCATGCAGGCGTTCCAGAAGTCCGGCGAGGCGAAAAGGCGCGCGTAGTTGTCGGTGGTGAAGGGCCGGCGCGGCGCATCGAGCCGGGCAATACCCACGTTCTGGAACGAGATGTCGACCGACACGAACAGCGGATAAACGATGATCGCCGCGATCAGCAGCACAGCGGGCGCGAGCAGCAGGTAGCCGAGCAAATGCCGGCGGCTGGGGCGCGCCAGATCGAACCGGGACAGGGCCGATGACATGGTGTCTCTCCGCAATGGAGGGCGGACCGCCGCCTGGGTGGCGGTCGCCGGTTCAGGCAGGCCTTACTGCTGCTTCTGGATGGCTTCTGCCTTCTGCTGCATCGTTGCGACGACTACTTTCGGATCGAGATCCTGGATGATCATGCGCTGGGATTCTTCCATGACCATCTTGGCGAACTCGTTGTAGCCGATCTCCAGCCCCTTCGGGATGCGGTCCACACCAGCGGCAGAAGCCGCCTTCGCCATATCAACCAGCATGTCGAAGTGCGGCGTTGCCGCTTTCGCGCCATCGGTCCTGGCGCGCGGGCTCGGCGGGGTCGAGGAGGCCATGGTCGCGAAGTCGCTCTGGAACTTGTCCGAGGTCGCGATCGAGATGAAGTCCCAGACCAGCTTCTTGGAGTCGGCCGGGATCTCGGAGGCCATGCCGAGGATGTTCGATGATCCCCCCATCGGCGGTTTCAGCGGCACAGGAACGATCTTGATCTGGTCCTTCGCCTTGCCTCTCTGGATGATTGGGTAGAGCCACGGGCCATCGAACTTCATGGCGATCCGCCCGTCGGCGAACATCTGGCGTACCTCGCCGGCGGAGAGATCGCGCGGGGTCAGGCTGTTCTTGACGATGTCCTTCCAGCGCGAGAGACCCTCGGCCATCTGGGGCGTGTTGATTGTGACCTTGCCGTTGGCGTCAGTCCAGCGACCGCCGGCATCGAGCGTGTAGTTCATCAACTCTGAGAGATACTGGCCGCCGCCGCCCTTGGTTTCATGGCCGGCGCCGAACTGGTCGGGGATATTGTCGCCGTTGGTGTCCTTGGTCAGCTTGCGCGCCGCTGCAATGTACTCGGCCCAGTTGGTCGGCGGGGCGATGCCTTCCTTATTGAGCAACTCCTCGTTGTAGGCGAAGAGATTGCCAAAATAGAGCATCATCACGCAGACGGTCTTGCCCTTCCAGTTGCAGGCACTTTGCCCGGCCCAGCCGTCGAGGTTGAGGTTGCCGGCTTTCACATAGGGACCGAGGTCCTCCAGCCAACCCTGATCGGCGAATTTCTGGAATTCGAACGAAGCGAGATGCACGATTTCCGGCGGCTTGCCGCCAGCGAACAGCGTGGTCATCGTGTCGGCGTAGGCGCCGCGCTCGACCTTGGTCCATTCGATCTTGACGCCGGGGTTCTTTGTTTCGAACTCCTTGATGACAGAGGCCCACCAATCGCCAACGCCGCGCTCGTCCTTCTGCCAGGAAACGAACTTGAGCGTCTTCGTCTGCGCTATCGCGGGCTGAAGCCCGAGCGACAGGGCGATGGCCGCGGCGGAGCCAAGGATCGCCGCTTTCATGGACTTTTTCATGCTGTTCCTCCCTTTTTCAGTTGTTGTCATTGTTCAAGGATGCCAAGCGCCGCCGCCGAGGGCCGGACGCCGAGGCCCACTCCCTCTGGCAGGCTGTAACGCCCGGTTTCGCACCGGATCTGACCATCGAGATATCTTGCGTTCGGCGCGACGATCGAATGCTGGAATTCATGGCCGCTGACGCCAGCCGCCGCTGCGCTCGCGTGCAGGCTGGC
>JBOFUS010000333.1:0-1203 GCA_051652685.1 Beijerinckiaceae bacterium | reverse complement strand
GAGAGGGGTGATGTCAGCGAAAACGATGCGGCGCAGCGGCTGGCCGAGGCGACAATCGATGTCGAGGTGGTGGCAGAAGCGCCGTTCACCGGCAGGGTGAATCTCTTCGCGGCAAGTGCTGGCGTATTGCGCATAGACGCGGTGAAAATCCACGCGGCCAACGCCGTCAGCGAAGAGATCACCATCGCGACGCTCTCTGACTGTGCCTCCGTCTCGGCCGGTGAGATGGTCGCGACAGTGAAGATCATTCCTTTTGCCGTGTCCGGCAAGCAGCTCGAGTTGGCAATCGCGGCGGCAGCCGGCTCCGTGCGCGTCCATGCGTATCGCGAGAGAAAGGTCGCCGTCTTCTCGACACTGCTGCCTGGCCTCAAGCCCGCAACGGTTGCCAAGACCATGCAGGCGCTCGACGACCGGCTGGCGAGGCTCGATGGTTCGACCCGCATCTGCGACATCCGGGTGCCGCACGACATTGACCATCTGGCGGAGGTCCTGCCGCGCGCCCGCGCCATGGGCGCCGAGATGGTGATCGTCTTCGGGGCCACCGCGATCTCCGACCGGCGCGACGTGATTCCGGCGGCCGTGGAGGCGGCGGGCGGGCGTGTGATTCACCTCGGCATGCCGGTCGATCCGGGGAACCTGCTCATGATCGGCGAGCTTGACGGCCTGCCGGTCATTGGCGCGCCGGGCTGTGCGCGCAGCCCGAAGGAGAACGGTTTTGACTGGGTCCTGCAGCGGCTGATCGCCGACATGAGAGTCACCTCGGCCGACATCCAGCGCATGGGCGTGGGCGGCCTGTTGATGGAGATCGTCAGCCGCCCGCAACCACGCGACCCGGAAACGAGGGCGAGCCCGCTCGTGGCCGCGATCCTGCTGGCAGCAGGCGAAGGCGCACGCATGGGGGGCGGCAAGATGACCGTCGCCTTCGCCGGGAAGCCGCTCGTCCGCCACGCGGCAGAAGCGCTCAGCGGTTCCAAAGCCGCGCCGGTTTTCGTCGTCACCGGTCATGACGCGGCCAACGTCGCGGCTGCCGTTGGTGGAATTGACGTGAACATTGTTCACAACATTGATTTCGCTTCCGGCATGGCAAGCTCGCTCCAATCGGGCATTGCGGCTTTGCCGGCGGACGCCGATGCAGCGCTCATCGCTTTGGGCGACATGCCCCATGTCACGGCCGAGATCGCCGACCGGTTGATTGCGGCATTC
>JBOFUS010000332.1:0-3214 GCA_051652685.1 Beijerinckiaceae bacterium | reverse complement strand
CCAAAACCTATGTCGCGGCGCATCTCTATACCGACGAGGCGATCCGCCGGGCCGTCGAGTGTGGCGTGAAGTCCGTCGAGCATTCGAACCTCATCGAGCCGGACACAGCCGCGCTGATGAAGAAGAAGGGTGCTTTCGCCGTGCCGACCGTCGTCGTCTATGACGCGCTCGCCAACGAAGGCGCGAGCCTCGGCCTGCCGCCGGATTCCGTTGCCAAGATCGAGACGGTCCGCAAGGGCGGCATGCGCTCGCTGGAAATCCTGTCAAAGGCCGGCGTGATGATGGGTTACGGCTCGGACCTTATCGGCATGGCGATGCACCGGCACCAGTCCGATGAATTCCTGATCCGGGCGAAGGTGATGAAGCCCCACGAGGTGATCAGCCACGCCACCGTGAACGCCGCAAAGATCTGCATGATGGAGGGGCGGATCGGCACCATCTCGGCCGGTGCCTATGCCGACCTGATCGTAGTTGACGGCGATCCGCTGAGGGATCTGGCGCTGCTGACCGGCCAGGGCAAGCACATGCCGATGATCATGCAGGGCGGCCGTATGGTGAAAAACCGGCTGCGTTAGAGCCTGCTTCTAAAACCCTAGCTGCACCTTCATCGAGCGGCTGCGATCTGATGCAAGCTCGAAAGCTTCCACCGCGTCGGCGAAGGGAAAGGTGGCTGAGATCAGCGGCTTCACGTCGATCTTCCCGCGCCCCATCAGCTCAACGGCCAGAGCGAACTCCGGCTCGAAGCGGAAGCTGCCGCGCAGTTCAATCTCGCGGGCCACGATGAGGTTCATCGGCAGGTTCATGTCGCCGCCAATGCCGACCTGAACCGCGATCCCGCCAGGTCTCAGGGTATCCAGCGCGCCGCGCAGCGCGGCTTGCGCACCGGAGCATTCGAACAGGATGTCGAAATGCCCCTTGCCCTCTTTGAAAGGTGCCAGCGCATCAGGCTCTGCCGCGCTGTTGATGGCGCGATCCGCGCCAAGGGCAAGCGCCTGTGTCAGCGGCTTTTCCGCCATATCGGTGACAGCGATCTCCGCAGCGCCGCCTTGCTGCGCCACGAGGAGGCAAAGCATGCCGATAGGCCCACATCCCGTGATCAGCACACGCCGGCCCTGGAGTTCACCCGCGCGGGCGGCAGCATGCAGGCACACGGCCAGCGGTTCTGCCATCGCTGCTTCACCGAATGACAGGCTGTCCGCGATGGTGACAGCCTGACTGGCGTCCACGGCAACGAATTCGCGAAAGCCTCCCTCCACATGCGGCATACGCATCGCCGAACCCATGAACCGCATGTCCATGCAGTGCTGGCGCATGCCCTTCCGGCAATAGACGCATTCGCCGCAGGCACGGCTCGGGTTGACCGCGACGCGCACTCCAGGCGCAAGCCCGGTCACCGCAGCGCCAACCTTGTCAACGACGCCTGCAATTTCATGTCCAAGCGCCATCGGATGGCGCACGCGCACCACGCCGAAGCCGCCGTGGTGATAGTAGTGCAGATCGGAGCCGCAGATACCGCCGGCCCGGATCCGCACGAGCACCTGATGGTCGTCGATCGCGGGTACCTCCCGCTCCTCGATACGCAGGTCGTGGGCGGCATGAATAACGACGGCACGCATCAGGCGATCTCCTCCTCCGGCTTCAAATCGCCCGGGTATCAGACAAACAATAACCCGTTGCCGCGTATGGCACATCATGCTCAATTATTGGCTATCCGGACGCTTCAACCGGCTGGATGATGACACGCGACCTGATGGCCGTCCGAACCCGCCGCGAGTTCCGGCCGTGTGCTGCGGCAGAGATCGCTGGCGGCCACGCAGCGCGCGGCAAAGGCGCAGCCCGGCGGCAGGTTGAAGGCGCTCGGGATTTCGCCGGCGAGCCGCGTGACGTGTTTGCGCCGGGCCGGGTCCGGCTCGAAATGGCTGTCCATCAGGGCGCGGCTGTAGTGGTGGCGCGGCTGGGCGCGGGCGTCCGGCAGAATCTCGACGATGCGGCCGAGATACATCACGACGACGCGGTCGCAGAAATAGCGCACGAGGCTGAGGTCGTGCGAGATGAACAGGT
The DNA here is from genome assembly GCA_051652685.1 of Beijerinckiaceae bacterium. Classification (GTDB taxonomy): domain Bacteria; phylum Pseudomonadota; class Alphaproteobacteria; order Rhizobiales; family Beijerinckiaceae; genus JADCCX01. The sequence continues at coordinate 1,153 of JBOFUS010000332.1, read as the reverse complement.
AGGTCAATCCAAGGTCCTGTTTCAGCCCCTCGAGCAAGCCGATGATCTGCGCCTGGATTGACACGTCGAGCGAAGCCGTCGGCTCGTCCAGCACCAGGAACGAGGGATTGAGCGCGAGAGCCCGCGCGATGCCGACGCGCTGCTTCTGGCCGCCCGAGAGCTGGTGCGGGTAGCTTTCGACCATGCGCGGGCTGAGGCCGACCTTGGCGGTCAGCTCCTCGATCATGCCCTTGCCGATGGGGACGCCCTGTACCTGGAACGGCTCTTCCAGCGCGCGGCGGATAGTGTAGCGCGGGTCGATGGCCGAGTAGGGGTCCTGGAAGACCATCTGCATTTTGCGGCGGAGCTTGCGCAGCGCTCCAGACGAAAGCGTGCCCAGATCGACGCCATCGACCGTCACCGTGCCGGCCGTCGCATCGATCAGCCGGAGCACGAGCCTTGCGAGCGTGGACTTGCCGCAGCCGGATTCGCCGACCACACCTGTCACCTTGCCGCGCGGCACATCGAGCGATACGTCGTTGACGGCGCGCATGCTGCGGCTGGGGCCGAAGAGGCCCTTGCTGCTCACGTATTCGCGGGTCAGCCCGCGCATGGCGACAAGGGTGTCGGGGTCAGACATGGGCGGCCCCGCTGGCATGGCAGGCGGCAAAGCCCGTCGTCTTGCGCTCGAAGGCGGGAACGGTCGTTTCGCAGGCAGGCAGCGCCTGTGCACAGCGTGGATGGAAGCGGCAGCCGGCCGGATAGTCCATGACGCTCGGCACCGCGCCGGGGATGCCCGTCAGGCTGCCCGGCTCCTGGCCATGGCGGGGTATGCAGCGGATCAGTTCGCGCGTGTAGGGATGTTTCGGGTCGGCGAATACCGCGTCGACGCCGTTCGCCTCCGCCACACGGCCGGCATAGAGCACGACGACACGGTCACAGGCCTGCGCAACCACGCCCATGTCGTGGGTGATCAGCATCAGCGCCAGACCCCGCTCGCGCACCAATTCCACCATGATCTGGATGATCTGCGCCTGGATCGTCACATCGAGCGCCGTCGTCGGCTCGTCGGCGATGATCATGTCCGGGTCCGCCGCCAGCGCCATGGCGATGACGATGCGCTGCTTCATGCCGCCTGAAAGCTGGTGCGGATAGCTGCCGTGGATCGTCTCGG
>JBOFUS010000331.1:0-4666 GCA_051652685.1 Beijerinckiaceae bacterium | reverse complement strand
CTCGTCGGGTGCGCAGAGCGAAATGGCCTGGCCTTCCGCGCCGGCGCGCGCCGTGCGGCCGATGCGATGGACGTAGGACTCCGGCGTCTCTGGCATCTCGTAGTTGACGACGTGACTGACGCCCGAGACATCGATGCCGCGCGCGGCAATATCGGTTGCCACCAGAATGCGTGTCTGGCCCTTGCGGAAAGCGCCAAGTGCCCGCTCGCGCTGGCCCTGGCTCTTGTTGCCGTGGATGGCGGCGGCTGGAATACCGGCGGCTTCCAGATTTTCGGCCACCCGGTCCGCGCCGCGCTTGGTGCGCGTGAAGACGATGCAGCGCTCCACCGACTCATCCGACATGAGCGCGGCAAGCGCATCGCGCTTGGCTTCGGCCGGCAGGTGGATGACGCGCTGCGCCACCCGGTCGGCGGTCTTGGTGGTCGGCGTCACGGACACACGCACGGGGTCGGTCAGCAATTCGGCTGCAAGCTTGCCGATGTCATCCGGCATGGTGGCCGAGAAGAACAGGTTCAGCCGGTTCTTGGGCAGGCGCGCCACGACGGTGCGGATCGGCTTGAGGAAGCCCAGATCGAGCATCTGATCGGCCTCGTCGAGCACGAAGATCTCAGTCGATGAGAAATCCGCCGTCCGCTCCATCATATGGTCGATCAGTCGACCGGGTGTTGCGATCAGCACATCAAGGCCACGCGCCAGCGCCATGCGCTGCGGACCATAGCTGACACCGCCGAAGATGACGGCAACGGATACGCCCATGTGGCGGCCATACTCCTTGAAGCTTTCGGCGATCTGGCTGGCGAGCTCGCGGGTAGGCGACAGGATCAGCGCGCGGCAACCCTTCTTGGGGGCTGGGCGCTTGTCGGAGTAGAGCCGGTGCAGGATCGGCAGCGCGAAGGCGGCCGTCTTGCCGGTGCCTGTCTGGGCGATACCCAGCAGATCACGGCCTGCCATGATCGGCGGAATGGCCTGCGCCTGGATGGGCGTGGGCACCGTGTAGCCCTTGGCGACGACGGATTTGAGGATGGGGGCAGCCAGATTGAAGCCCGTGAAATCGGTAATGGTAGTGGTCAAAGCATGTGTCCTTGCCGCCCAGCCAGCGAAAGGCAGGGCGCAGAAGGCGCGGCGGTTTCATGGCCGCGCAGGCGGGTCATGATGACCCAGCGTGAACGGGAAATCAGGGGAAGGTTGGCCGCAGCTCTCACGGTTCGGGACGATCTCCTTCGGGAGAACGTCCGGCACGCAACCGGAGCGCGGTACGGCTTATACGCCGTGCAGGACATATGGCATGCTGCGGTGCACAAGTCAAAGGGAGATGTCGGCTCGCAAACAGAATGGGGGGTTGCAGGCCCGTCCGTGGACGTCTGTTCAAGTGATCAGACAAAAGCCCAGACATCTTCGGCATACAGCCCGACCCGATATCCATTCGTCTTCAGCTTGAGAATGACGTTTCCGATGTCTTCTGCCCCCAGGGCACCGATCTCGATCTTGATCATGCCCGGTCTGTATCGCTCCAGATCAAGCTGCTCGAACACCAGCCAGTCAGCACCTTCGCAGTCCACGAGAAACGCATCGATATACTTTACCGCGTTCCGATCAAGAACAGTCTCCAAGCGATCGCCCTGGACATCAATCTCTTTCAAATGCGCAGTGTACTTGTCGAAATTGCTGTCTTCCCGGCCCCATGCATCCTTGCCGGACATCAGGTTGGTCCCGGCGATCGAGGAGCAGCCAACAAATTCAATGGGCAGCTTGCCGCTCTCTATCGACGACTCGTCGAATGTCTTGATGCTGATCGTTCCCGGCTTGCCCGTGACTGCAACCGGTTCAATGATGAACCGCTCTGTATCCGGATAGTTCGCCCGAAGGCGCTTCTGATTGTAGGGAACTGGCTCGACAAGTACGGCCCTGGCGTGCGGAATGATCCGGAGCCAGGGCGTCACGTCATCGAAGAGCACGCCGTCACAGGCACCCACGTTGACCATCTGGAAGGGACGCTCTGCACTGCTTCTCGATCGCGCATTGGACAGGAAGCGCGTGCCATTGAGGGCGGGGCTGCGGTCCAGGATGGCTGAGGGGATGCCACGTGCGATGAGCGTCCGGGCGGCATCTTTGATCTTGAGCTTCGTGGACATTTGGTGGCTCTCACAGTTGGATCAAGGCGTTCACGGGCGTCCCCGTTCCACGACACACCATGGGAACACGAATATCCGAATAGGGCACATATTCCGGATCATCGGAACGTCAGCATCAGCTTTCGGATACCCGGCTGTTTCCGGGTCTGTGGGCGTGGGTTGAGAAGCGTCAGAGGTATTCGCAGACGCTATCACTTATACTTCGGATGGAGAAAACCATCGTAGCATTCGGTTAATCTGACCCGCAGGTGTTGAGCGAGAGGTTCTGCGAAATGACCTGCGAGCTTCAGGTTGGCCGGCGTTGGCGGGCAGGTGGGCATCAGGGCCAGATCGAGGGCACCGACAGCTTTTCGGGCTTCCGCATCAAGTGGCGGGACCGCACGGTAGGGATCAGCGCCAACGGTGATGGCCAAAGGTGCGCGGCGTCCCATCAGCCAGGGAACCGGGTTGGTGAAGTTCAATGACATGACGGTTTCGAAACGTACGCCCTTCTCCGCTTCAAGAGCACGGATTGCATCGATCGCGCGATCCACGTTCATCAGATAGAGAATCTGGAAGTCGAAGTCAGAGTACAGCAGGTAGGACGGCATTTCGCCGCGCGCCGCAATATCGTCAAAGGCAGACCGGTTGTTGGCATACACGGCGGCCATTGTCTCGGCCCGTGCGAAGACCTCCGGATTGCCATTGAGGTTTCCCAAAGTTCCCAGGTTTTTATGAACCAGAACAACGTTGCCGATGGTGCCTACGTAGGCGCGCGCGGCTCGCTCGATCACGTTGACGACAAGCGGCAGATAGACCGCGCCAGCAAGCGCGAAGACAGTCAAGGTTGTGCGATCCAGGAGAGCTGAAACAAACCGTTCTTTTACGATCCAGAGCAGCACCGGGCCGACAAAGATCATGGCTTGACTACCGGTATTCTGCGTTTCGAATGCCATGCCGGCGGCGGCCAGAGTTGCAAGCCAGAACGACGGATGATCAAGGAAAGCCGATAGGGCGCTGAACGATCTTTCCTGGATCAGCCGCGCGAAAGCTGCGCGAATGATCGTACGATCTGCAACAAGCAGAACCAGAATGAGAAGACCGAGCGAAGCGACGAGCCCGAAATTGATCGACAGCGCCTGAAGAACACGGGGCAGCAAGGTGCCGGTGTTCATGCCCAGCAGGACAGCGATATCAGCAAGGTAGCCGCTGACGAGCCGGCTGGAAATCTCGATGACCGCGAGGATTGCCGTGAAGCAAAGAGCGGAGACGACAGCATCCCGCAGCCGCAACCGGCCTGCGATCAGCGCAAAGCAGCAGATCAGGCCAGCCGCAACGAAACCCGTGATCTTGAGGAAGAACAGCATCAGCATCGAAGCGACAACGAGGACCGTCAGGATCGTCCGTTGCCGCACGAAAACCAGCCCGGCGACCAGCGGGAACAGCACGAGGCATGTCTGCCGGTTGTAATAGCCAAAGCCATCGGAGCCCGGAAACGGGTAGTATTCCTTTCCGTTGAACGGCAGCAGCGAAAACAGCACGAACGGCATTACCAGCCAGGGAGCCAGTGACCGGCTCTCCCGTGGCAGGCCGGCGAGGACCAGGGCCATCAGCGGCAAGCTCATCGTCAGCGTTGACCAATGCAGCAGCAGGCTCGGCTGGCCGTTCGGAAAGGCCCAGATCCACAGCGCAGCGATGGCATAGCCCAGCGGGCCGGCGGGCGTGAAGAAATCCCGGATGGGGATCTGGCCCGTCAGAATGCGGTTGGCCGCATCGTAGTAAGTGTAGGTATCCCAGTACATTGCGCCAATCGGGGCACGAAGGGGCAGCGCAAGCAGCACCATGGCCACCGCCACAAGGCCTGCGAGAAGCAGCCAGGCGGCGGAATACGGGATCACGGCAGACGGATACACATGCCGCGAAACGCCGCTTTCCGGTCTGAAAGCCCCAACCATCGTCCGCCCTTCGTCCCGCCTGTTGTCGATGCGACGGCATTGACCATGACGCCGATAGATAAAGGACTGCTTTCCGGGGCAGGGGAAGCGTTTGGGCGTTTTCCGTCATTGTGAGGAGCAAAGCGACGAAGCAATCCAGAGCGACGGTTGACGCGCGCGCGGATGTCGCTTTTGAGGCGGAAGCGTTGCGCTGGATTGCTTTTCTGCGCTCGCAATGACGTTTCGGAACACGAGGCGCTTGTACCGCGCGCCTCTCGCCCCGGTTGGAAGCGGCGCAAACCGCATCAAGGTCTGGCGCGAGCACCGGAACCTCACCATCCCGGAACTCGCCACCGCCGCCGGCCTGTCGCAGCCTTACGTGAGCCAGATCGAAAGCGGCGCGCGCAAGGGGCGGCGAGGGGCGCTGGCGGCTCTGGCGGCGGTGTTGCGGGTTGGGGTTGAGGATGTTGTAGGGTGAGGGGGATCTGTTGCATGAAGCAAGACTTATGCAACAGCCGTCCATTAGGGATGGTCGCCCTGTTTTCCGGATGGCTGCCCTTTGCAGGCTGCGACCGCTTCATTCGAAAACCAGACCGTCAGGCTGCCGCGATTGCGCAGGCC